>WTHL01000221.1 GCA_011523155.1 Synechococcus sp. PL34863bin_39
CTTCGAGGTGCTGTTCTGCTACCTCCACAATCAGGATTCCATTTTTGGCTGCCAGGCCGATCAGGGTGACCAGTCCCACCTGGGCGTAGATGTTGAGGTCGATGGAGCGGATGGCCAGGAACACCAGGGCTCCGAGCATGGCCAGAGGCACTGTCATCAAAATGATGACCGGCGTGACATAACTCTCGTACTGGGCCGAGAGCACCAGATACACGATCAGGATGCCGAAGCCGAACACGAGCACGCTGGCGTTGCCGGCTGACAGTTGCAGGGCAGCGAGGCCAGTGAAGGCAGAGCCGATGTTGTTGAAGTTCTCCCTCTTGAACAGAGCCTGAATCGAGCTCAAGGCCTGCCCTGAGCTCTTGCCCACAGCTTGAGCGCCCTGGATCAGAACCGTTCGATAGAGGTTGTAGTGGCTAATGATCGGCGGGGCGCTGGAGAGTTCCGACTCGGCGAACTGTGACACCTGGATCAGATCGCCATCGCGGTTTCTGACGTAGTAGCTGAGGATGTTTTCAATCGTTTCCCGTTGTTCTTCTCCGGCCTGCACGTACACATTGCGCACCTGGCCGTTCTCGTAGGTGAGGCCCGTGTAGGAGCCACCGGCCAGGACGGCGATGGTGCTCATCGCTTCGTCGTAATCCACATTCAGGGCACCCATGACGGCTCGATCGACCGTCAGTCCGAAGGCGGGAGCACTGGGGATGAACTGGGTGTACAGATTGGAGAAATCACCGCTGGCTTTGCCGGCTTTGATCAGTCGCTGCGCCTGCTCATCAAGCTGGTTAAAGCTGTAGTTACCGGTGAGATCGTTGAACTGGAAGTAGAACCCCCCCTGTGCTGAGAAGCCTGGAACCGCCGGCGGCTGACCCACAACGGCCAAGCCGCTGCTCAATGCTGAGAGCTTGGCATTGAGTCGATCAGCGATCGCGAAGGAACTATTCGCTGACCCCGGCCGCTCACTGAGTGGTTTCAGGCCGATCAGGATTGTTCCCTGGTCGGGGCTGGACCCGTTGAAGCCGTAACCGCTGATCACATTGGCGTTGAGCACATCATCTTCCTCTTTGAGAATCGCTGCGATCTGCCCAGCCATGCGTTCGGTCTGGCTGAGAGATGCTCCGTTCTGAAGTTGGTAGAAGCCGGCCAGGTAGCCCTGGTCTTCATCGGGAATGAAGGCGGAGGGGATCGCCGTGAAGGCCAGAACTGTGAGAACGATGCCGGCTGCCAAGGTCACCATCACCCAGCGTCTGGCTTTGACCAGCGTGCGAATCAGACAGGTGTAGCCGTTCTGAAGACGGCTGAAATTGGTGTTGAACACCCGGAAGATCAGGGGGAGGTTGGCTCCCGCGATTCCGCCGACGACAACACCCAGCACGTAGGTCCAGTGGCCGAAGGCGGCTGCACTGAACCGTCCAAAGGCCAGCCCCACAATCACGCCCGCCACGGGCCAGATCCAGCCCCTCGGCGGTGCTGACTCACCCGGTTTGAGAATCAGGCCCGACAGCATCGGCGAGAAGGTGAGCGCGTTGAACGCGGAGATCGCAATCGAGAACGCAATCGTGAGCGCGAACTGCTGATAGATGATGCCGATGCTTCCTGGGTAGAACGCCACCGGAACGAAGACCGCCATCAGAACCAGAGCCGTGGCCACAAGGGCACCGAACAGCTCGCCCATGCAGGCCAGTGCCGCTTGTCTGGGTTTCATCCCTGATTCGATGTTCTTTGACACCGCTTCAATCACCACGATGGCGTCGTCCACTACCAGGCCGGTGGCCAGCACCAGGCCCAGCAGGGTGAGCTGATTGATGGAGAAACCAAACACCTTGATGAAGGCGAAGGTGCCCACCAGGGAGATGGGAATGGCCAGGCTGGGCACCACCGTGGCCCTCCAGTTCTGCAAAAAGAGGAACAGGATCAGCAGCACCAGCACGATCGCCAGACCGAGGGCATCCACCACACCGTCAACCGAGGACTCAATGAATTGGCCGATGTTGTAGACCTGCGACACGGTCACACCGGGCGGCGCATTGGCAGCGAAGGCCTCGATCTGTTTGACGACGGCATCGGCCACATCCAGAGCATTGCTGTCAGGGGTCTGGAACACCGCCACGGAGACCGTGTCGTGGTTCGACACATCCACTGCCGCTGTCGTGTAGTTGTTGAAGCCGTATTGCACCTCGCCCACATCTTTGAGCAGCAGGAGATTGCCTGTTTCGGTGCGGCTGATGATCAGATTTTCGAAATCGTCCAGGCTGAGCAGATTGCCGTTGTTCTGCACCAGCAGCGGGTAGGTGTATGCCTGGTCACCGGATGCGGGTGGTCCTCCCACCAGACCCCCGATGGCGGTGGTGTTCTGGGCCTTCACGGCATCAACGACCTGATTGGCTGTGAGGTTGTTCGCCGCGAGCTTGTCGGGGTCGACGAACAGCCAGTAAGCCGGACTGGTCCCCCCAAGGATGTTCACGTTGGCGACGCCAGGGACGCGCTCAAGGGGGTAATACAGCTGCTGATACACCAGCCCATTGAGATAGGCCGCGTCGAACTGTCCTTCCGTTGAGGACACCTGATAGGCCAGCAGAATCGAAGGGGTTGACTGTTTGACGGAGACGCCCGTCGCTGACACCTGGCTGGGAAGCTGGGGCATCGCCAGGGACACGCGGTTCTGCACGTTCACCTGGTCGATGTCGATGTCGGTGGTCTCGTCGAAGTAGACCGAGATGATGCTTTGCCCCTCCATGTTGCTGGTGGAGGAGATGTAGGAGGCTCCAGGAACGCCGTTGATCTGCTGTTCAAGCGGATTGGTCACCGCTTGTTCGGTGACCAGGGAATTGGCGCCGCCGTAACTGGCTGTGACCTGGATCAGAGGCGGGGCGATGTTGGGAAGATTGGCGATCGGCAGAGAGGGGATCGCGATCACACCCATCAGCACGATCAGGATGCTGCAGACCGTTGTGAGGACCGGCCGTTTGATGAAGTTGTCGGAGAAGGCCATGGATCGCTCAGTTCGCGGTCTTCACAGGAATGCCATTGCTCAGCAGAGCTGTGTTGCTCACGACGACGGTTTCTCCACGCGTCAGTCCGGACTTCAGGGGGTAGAGATTGTTCTGCAATTCACCGAGCTGCACCGCTTTCTGCACAACGATCGGTGTGCTGGGGGGGAGTGTCTCCAGCTTCTTTTTCTGTTTATCCGGTACGGAGGTGGAGGCCTTGATTTTCGGCAGAGCCTGGCTAAGGGGAACCGTGACGTAGACGAACGGTTGCTGAGCTTGCATGAACACCGCTTGCACAGGGACGGCCAGGGACTTTTGGGTCCTTAAAACGATCTGACTTTTCACGTATTGCCCGGTTTTCAGCTGGCCGGTGAGATTCGGGAAGGTGGCTTTCACCATCAGGGCATTGGGCGAGCTGTTGTTGCCACTGACGCCGAAGTAGGGAGAGATGAAGGTCACAGTCCCCTGGCCGGTGACCGGGGGAGTCGTCTGCGAGGTCACCGTTACTGTCTGCCCCAGTTTCACGTCACTCGCCCGGGTGGCGGGGATCTGCATCAGGGTCCAGAGGGAGGAGTTGTCAACGATGCCCGTGATCGCCTGACCGGCCTTCACGTAGTCACCCAGCTTCACGCTGTCGAGATCGCCAACGACACCGTTGATGGGTGAGCGCACGAATTTGTACCCGAGCGTGGCGGCATCGGCGAGGGCCTGGTCGCGGGATGCGATCGCCTGGGTGACGTACTGGTCGCGCTGTTTGGCGGAGGCAGCGCCGTTTCTGTAGAGAAATTCGTAGCGCTCAGCATTG
>WTHL01000202.1 GCA_011523155.1 Synechococcus sp. PL34863bin_39
TATGGCATCCACCACTGCGTCAATGTCGTCACGGATCGTGCTGACTGGGCCAGTGGAGTTCTGTTGCGAGCCGTTGCGTTGCCGTGTGAACCCGAGCGGATCGCGGCCGGACCAGGTCTGCTGGCACGACGCTTCGAGATCGATCGTCGCCATGACAGACGCCCGGTCTGGGGCGACAATGAGATGTGGCTGGAACCACGTCCAGCAGATCTTGAGGATCCTCTGCTTGTGACGACGACTCGGATCGGTATCTCGCAGGCGCAGGACCTCCCCTGGCGCTGGTATCTCCAGGCAAGTCGCAGCGTCAGTCGTCGTGCCAAGGGTGATCGTTTGCCAGCTCGATCCGCCAGTTGGAGCCCCCATGGAGGGAATGCCCCATGACCACCTGGAGCCATCGCCACATCCTTGATTTGGCGGCTTTCTCCCGCGATGACTTCGCGATGGTGCTGGAGCTCGCCCATCGCTTCCGTTCCATTCCTCTCACGGGTGCCCGTAAGTTGCCTGCATTGCAGGGGCGTCTGGTGGCGACTCTGTTCTTCGAGCCCAGCACCAGAACCCGCAGCAGTTTCGAGCTGGCTGCCAAACGTCTTTCGGCTGATGTGCAGAGCTTCTCGCCTGGCAGCAGTTCACTCAGCAAGGGCGAGTCGCTGTTGGACACGGCACGCACTTACGTTGCGATGGGTGCTGATGTTCTGGTGGTCCGCCATCAGAGCACGGGTGTTCCGCAGCAGCTTGCGGAAGCACTTGAGGCCTCCGGCGAGCGCACGATGGTCCTCAATGGTGGTGATGGTCTTCACAGCCATCCCAGCCAGGGGCTTCTGGACCTCTACACCCTGGCGCACCACTTCGATCCGGAGCATGCCTCGATCGAGGCCCTGAAGGGCCGGCGTCTTCTTCTGGTCGGGGATGTGCTGCATTCACGAGTCGCGCGCTCCAACCTCTGGGCCCTCACCGCCTGTGGGGTTGATGTCGTGCTCTGCGGTCCGCCAAGCCTGGTGCCTGACAGCTTTGCTGACTTCGTTCTGGCTCCGCCTCCCGGTCAGGTCGTTGACCCTGTGCAGCAGCGGGGATCAATCAGCATCTGCAGGGATCTGGAGTTCGCCCTGGCCGATGTGGATGCCGTGATGACCCTGCGTCTTCAGAAGGAGCGAATGAGTCAGCATCTGCTCACCGATCTCGACCGTTATCACCGGGATTTCGGTCTGTCCCACCAGCGGCTCAGGCTTTGTCAACCGGGGGTGCCTGTGCTGCATCCGGGCCCGGTGAATCGAGGTGTGGAAATGAGTGGCGCCCTGCTTGATGATGCGGGGCGCTGCTTGGTCGAAGATCAGGTGCGCAATGGGATCCCTGTTCGGATGGCGCTGCTCTATCTCATGGCGGCGGCGGAATCTCCGGTTGACTCCCCGGTTGTCGCCTCCGCTTGATCGCCACAGCCTGAGACGCGGTTTGAGTAATAGGCCATGGCCGCTTGAAGTGCTGCGTCCGGCGATGCAATTGAGGGGCCATCGCCGCCGTGCATCGGGAAGGGAGCATCAGGGGCATCCAGTCCGATGTGCTGGCTGGGCATGCCTGTGAGCAGCATGGAACTCCGTTTCTGGGAGACCAGCGCGAACATCCATTTGATCAGCAGTGTCCACCGGTTTTCCCGTTCTGGCATGAACGCCAGGTGCGCGAGGGCCCAGAGGAGCCAGCCGATGCTTCCGCTGAACCTGAATCCCCGAAGATCGGCCACCGCATCCATGCGGTCGAGCACCGCCATGCTGCCGAAGTCGAACCAGCGGAAGGTGGGGCGTGCGCTGCCAGCCACGATTGCGGCGATGTCCTTGCCGACGAATCCCCCCGCCTGGGTGGCTGGCCCCGCCATCCCTGGCAGGGGTGCACCGCTTTCGGTGTGGTGATAAGTGCACAGATCGCCCACCACCCGCACCTCTGGATGGCCAGGGATCGAGAAATCGCGTTCAACCACGACCCTGCCGCTGGGATCAAGCTGGCAGCCGGTGGTTTCAGCCAGAACCCGACCCAGGTGTGAGGGCCGCACGCCGGCTGTCCAGATCACGGTGGCAGCCTGGATGCGCCGGATGCCACCAGCGGTGGACAGGGTCACTTCCCCAGGCTGCATCGCCTGCACCCGGGCCTTGAACTGGACCTCCACGCCCAGTTTGTTGAGGCGGGTCTGGGCTGCCGTTGACAGTGTCGCCGGCATGGCCTTCAGCAGTCGATCGCCTGGATCCACCAGCACAATGCGCGTGTCGTCGGGGTTCAGCTGCCGGAATTCCCGGCGCATGGTGTTGCGCATCAGTTCCGAAACGGCTCCAGCCATCTCACAGCCGGTGGGACCTCCTCCCACAATCACCACGGTCTGCAGAAACGTCCGCGCCGCCGGATCCGGTGTCTGTTCCGCCTGTTCGATCGCCATCAGCAGTCGCCGGCGGATCTCCTCGGCGTGTTCGAGGATTTTCATCGGCGGGGCGAATGTCCGCCAGTCCTCATGGCCGAAAAAGGTGCTGCCGGATCCTGTCGCCAGCACCAGGTGGTCGTAGCTGTAGCGCCTGCCGTTGAACCTGATCTCTTGCGCCGCCGGATCAAGTTCAGTGACCTCCCCGAGCAGCACCTGGACGTTGCGTTGCCGTCCCACCAGCTGGCGCAGAGGCGTTGCAACATCACCGCGCGACACGAGGCCTGTGGCGACCTGGTAGAGGAGCGGTTGGAAGAGGTTGAAGTTGCGCTTATCGATCAGGCTGATGCGCACAGGTGCGTTCGCCAGGGCCTTGCAGGCACGGATGCCTGCGAAGCCCCCGCCCACGATCACCACATGGGGGGAATCGTGCAGCGATTCATCCGGTGGATCGAGCTCGAGAAAAAAGTGCTCAGATGCCATGGAGCCCCGTGCCGGTTGTTCCTTCCCGCAGGCTATGGACGTTCCCAGAATTCGACCGCGGGTTCGGCCTGACGCTCTACAGCATCTTGAATCCCTCGAGCAGCAGTCCGTAGATCAGTCCGATGCGAGCCATATCGAGCAGTTGCAGGCCGAGGCGGGCATCGGCCCGTTTGGACCATGGTCTCCGGATCCTGACCAGCGCTTCCCAGGTGGCCACTGTCAGCAGGGCGGCCACGGGGTCCATCAATCCACTCACACCGGCAATGGATCCGATCGAGCTGCCGAAGAAAAAACTGGACAGCAGCACCAGCATCAGAAGGGAACTCCGGCGCCAGGGATTCTCCGCCCAGCGGTTCAGACGTCCTCGCCAATCGCCCACACTGCGCTGAAGTTGAGTGGCTTGGAGGCGCTGGCCCATGGTTTGCGCTGAACTCTCCACGGTGGGGTGAAGGCCTGGACTGCATCGGGGCAGCAGCACCTGATTGCCCTTTTACCTCAACTCAGTCGCTTCGGCGACGACCTGGGCAGATGGGCTTGCCCATGGCTTTGATAACCGCAGCGACAGGAGCGACTTATTTCGACTCTGCCTTGGCTTTGCGGGAGCCTTTTCCTTCCAGAAGTTCAAGCAAGGCTTCCATCTGAGCCATCACGCCACGAACCTCACCGGCTTCCGGCAGCAGGCCGTCCTCCATCACACCCTGGTGCATTTCGCGCAGTTCCTGGCGGATGTAGCGCAGGTGGCTCACCACCTGCTCGCGCTTCGACTGCGACATGACAAAACTCGCACTGGAGCTTTCCCTTTTACAGCATGGTCTGCTAACCGGATCTGCGTTTGCTGTTCAAGCTCCCCGCCAGCGTGATCAACCCGAACGTGATCAAGGCCGAGGGTCTGGCGAGCACGGCGACGAAGGCAAG
>WTHL01000094.1 GCA_011523155.1 Synechococcus sp. PL34863bin_39
GGGAAACACCGCCAATCGCCGCCAGCATCAGTGTCAATCCACCTGTGATAGTGCCGACGATGGTGAGGGCATCCTTCTGGGAGCGCACAGCGAAATCATCGTCACGAAGAATCTTGTGTCGCTGGCGCAGAAGATTCGTGATCTGGAATTTGGCTGGACCCGTACTGGCTTCATCGAGCGCTTCAACACTGATGAAACTGAGGCTGACCCCATAGGTGGGGTCCCGCCCCGTCAGCCTGCTCACCATGGTCGTGAGAGGGATGTAGGCGTTTTCGTCCTGGTTGCTTCCAAACACAGCACCCTTGGGTTCAAGAACGCCGATCACATCAAAGCCCTGATCCCGAATCCTCAGCGTCTGGCCAATGGCCTGCCCTGTCGGGAAGAGTTTGTCGCGAAGATCGGGCCCGATCACAACGACTGTGCGCGCCGATTTCAGATCCCGATCACTGATGAACCGTCCCTGGGCGACATCGAAACTGCGGATCGGCAGAAAGCTTGGGGTCACACCATTGATGGAACTGCTGGTTGTTCGCGATCCGTTCTGAACAACAGCACTGGTTGTGATCTGTGGAGCGACCCGTCGAACACTGGGAACCTGTTCTTCGATCGCATCAGCATCCTCGAGCACCAGTGTTTTTGGAAAAGCAACACCCCGTCGACGCGTGTCGTTGTTTCCTGGAACGACGAACAACACATTGGCCCCGAGGCTGCTGAGTTGCTCCTCCGCCAGGTTCTGCGCTCCTCGTCCGACGCCAACGAGCGTGATCACTGACGCATTGCCGATCACGATGCCGAGCATCGTCAGAGCACTGCGCAGGCGGTTGGCCCCCAATGTGTTGAGAGCCATGCTGACGGTCTCGGTGAGCGGCAGCTTGCGGGCCATGGACGGACGGGTTAGATCGCTGCGTGGGAGAGGCCCTTATCCAGCCTGCCGTCATTGCCGACGAAGCCGACCTTCACCAGATCCGTTGAACCCGAGACCTCCGGCTGGGTGCCTGCGGTCTGAACCACAAGGTCACCGCCCTTGAGCCAACCTCGCTCGTGGGCAATCTCCATGGCTGCAGCGAAGGTTGCAGTGGTTCGTTCATGGACCTCGGTCACCAGCGGTGTCACCCCCCACACAAGCTGAAGTCTCCTGGCCACACCAATGTCGCTGGTGATCGCAAGCACAGGAGCGGCCGGGCGGAATTTGCTGACGTTATGGGCCGTGGCACCGGTTTTGGTGAGGGGCAGGATCGCGGCAGCATTCAGCTGGCTGGCGATCGTGCTGACCGCACTGCTGATGGCATTGGGCACCGTGCAGGGCAGGTGACTGTCGATCTGGCGCTGGGGGTAGTCCTTCTCAATCCTGCGGGCGATTGTGGCCATGGTCTCCACAGCCTCCACCGGGAAGTCGCCTACCGCGGTTTCATTGGACAGCATCACAGCATCGGTGCCATCGAGAATCGCATTGGCAACGTCGCTGACTTCAGCACGGGTCGGCCTTGGACTGGATGCCATCGAATCGAGCATCTGGGTGGCTGTGATGATCGGAATGCCAAGGCTGTTCGCCTTCTGAATCAGCTCCTTCTGAAGCAGCGGCACCTCTTCAGCAGGCATCTCAACACCGAGATCACCACGGGCGACCATGACGCCGTCGCAGAGCGGAAGAATGGCGTCGATCTGATCAATCGCTTCGAATTTCTCGATTTTGGCGACCACCGGTGTTGTGTGTCCGTGCTGGCGGATCAGGTCCCGGATCTCCTCCATGTCAGAGGGATTGCGCACAAAACTGAGGGCAACCCAGTCAACCCCCTGGCTCAGTCCGAAGGCGAGATCCGTCTTGTCCTTGTCGGTGAGCGCGCGCACCGACAGCTGCACATCGGGGAAATTCACCCCTTTGTTGTTGGAGAGCACGCCACCAACCGTGACGGTGCAGTGCAAGGTCTGTTCGGGCTGGTCCACCCGCTCCACTTTCATCTCAACGCGACCGTCATCCAGCAGGATTCGGCTGCCGGCGGTGACCTCGTCGGCCAGCTTGTCGTAGGTGACGGTTGCAATCTGCTGATTGCAGGCCACAGCCCGTGAGGTCAGGGAAAATGAATCGCCCTTGCCAAGGGTGATGGGGCCATCAGCAAAGCGGCCGAGACGAATCTTGGGACCCTGAAGATCCTGCAGGATTCCGATGTGCTTGCCCAGGTCAGCAGACACTTGGCGAATGGTGGCGATCCGAGCCGCGTGCTCACTGTGATCCCCATGCGAAAAATTCAGCCGGAAAGTTGTGGCACCTGCTTCGATCAGCTCCTTGAGGCGCTCCGGGCTCTCGGTCG
This sequence comes from Synechococcus sp. PL34863bin_39, assembly GCA_011523155.1. The sequence goes on from WTHL01000094.1 coordinate 2,310, forward strand.
CAGGGCCGATGGTGGCCACGATCTTGGTTCTGCGGGAAAGATCGATCTGCGCCATCCACCGGGCCGGAAACACCCCGGAATCTACCCTCCAGGCTGATCAGTCCTGGAATGACTGATGAACAGCCACGCGCAGAGGGAGGGTTGAGGCCAATGGATCTGAACAGTTATCAAACGCAGGCCCGAACCACGGCCCGCTACCCCGATGTGGGATCTAACCCCATTTATCCCACCCTCGGACTCGCCGGCGAGGCTGGCGAGGTGGCTGACAAGGTCAAGAAGGTGATGCGTGATCGAAATGGGGTATTCGACGCTGAGGTCTGTGAATCGATCAAGCTGGAGCTGGGCGATGTGCTCTGGTATGTCGCACAGCTCTCCAGCGAACTCGGCTTTTCACTGCGTGAAGTTGCCGAGGCCAACATCGAGAAACTCTCGAGTCGCGCGGCCAGGGGCCAGATCGGCGGCAGCGGCGACAGGCGTTGAAATGGCTTCGAATCAACCCATCAGGCTCTGGGAATACAGCCAGGCACTCAGGCCCTCGACCGAACTCTGAGCGATGTTGAGGGCAATGAAGGCGAGGATTGCGGAGAGATCAAGGCCACCGAGTGGCGGGATGATTCCCCTGAACGCGTTCAGATAGGGGTCCGTGATCGAGCTGACCGCACTCAGGAAAGGATTGCTCCAGTCGAGATTCGGAAACCAGCTCAGGAGCACCCTGACCAGCAGGACAAACAGATAGATCCCGATCGTGCTTCCAAGGACTGCTGAAAAGTTTGAAAGGTAGAAAAACACTTCAGCCGACATGGATTGCACTGTTACTGAACCAACTCTATGCAGCCTGGGCAGAATCGTTGTTGGACACAACGTCTCCCTCAGCCTCCGGCCCGGTCGGGGGAAGCACCGAGAAGGTGCGGTGGAACTTCTCCGTAAGGGTCAGCCAGTAGGACCGACCCTCGCTTTGCCGCTTTCGTTCGATGAAATTCTGGGTCATCAGTTCCTTGATGTGGTCATAGGCCCCTGACCCGCGCAATTCGACGAGATCTGATTGAAGAATGCGTTTCTTCAGGGCCACGGTGGCCAGGGTGCGCAGAGCTGCTGTGGAGAGGTTGACCGGCAGCAGGTCACGGACGAGTTCTCCGAGACCCGGTCGCAACTGAAGGCTGTAGCTGCCGTTACCGGCAACGATTTCGAGGGCTGTGTCGCGTTGGGCGTATCCGGCCTCGAGTGCCAGCATCGCCTCCTCAACCCGTTTCTCGGACGTTTCGGCCAGGCGAGCCAGTTCCCTGAGGCTCACAGCAGTCCCTTTGAGATAGAGGATCGCTTCCAGCCGCGCCGGAAGTGAGATCACACCGGGATCAGCCATCACTCGCCTCCAGCCAGGGTCTCAAGGTATCGCCTGCGTCGTGGTCAGCCAGGTGTGGAGCGTCCGAGAAACAATCGGTAGGCAGGATTGCCCGTTTCCTCCCAGCTCTGGTA
>WTHL01000148.1 GCA_011523155.1 Synechococcus sp. PL34863bin_39
CATCGCTCGAGGAGGCTTGGGTCATGGCGGGTGATCAACCGTCACTGAATGGCGATCATTATGGACGCCAAAGGGCCCCGCCACGCTTTGCGACAACAGGGCTTTAACGATTGTTCCTTTCTCCGATTCCGTGCTTGACGTCCGCGCCGCTGAGGCTCCCCGCCCACTCACCGTGGAGGAGGTGATCGGCTGTCTTCAGCAGCGCTGGCAGGCGTCTTACGACCTTCAGCTCGTGGTTCGAAGGGGCCGTCTCTACCTTCAGGTGATGTGGGCTTATCTCGAACAGCAGTCGTTCCCCCTCGATGAAGGCGCCTATCGGGCCCATCTCGCCGAGGTGATTGATGTTGTGAATCGTTTAGCTCAGGCGGACATCGTCAGGGAGTGGTTGAACACAACCCGCGACCGTCCCCGGCTTGGAAAAGCCCTCAGCCTCCAACTCCAGGGGGCTGAGCGCCTTGAGGAGTTTCTGCTCTGAACCCCTGAGAGAGTCCCACCACACCGACGCCGACCAGATAGAGGACGGTGATGGCGCCTCCCAGCAGCAGCATCGTGACTGGATCCGTCGAGGGCGTCAGGACAGCGCCTGCCAGTGAGGCCGCCAGCACCACCCAGCGCCACGCCGCCAGCATGCGTTTCCAGGTGATCAAGCCGAACAGGCCAAGCAGAAGCTGAAGAACGGGCAGCTGAAAGGCCAGACCTGTCGCCAGCATCAGCAGCAGGACGAAATCGAGATAGCGCTCGATCGACCAGAGCGGTTCGACCACGTCAGCGCCGTAGCTGACGAGGAAGCGGAGGGCCGCAGGAACCAGCGCCCACCAGGCAAACGCCAGGCCTGCAAGAAACAGAACGGCTGACCCTGCCACAGCGGGTGCAATCAGCCGTCGCTCCCTGACGGTGAGACCTGGGAGCACGAAGGCCAGTCCCTGGTACAGCACATAGGGAAGTGCCAGCGTGAGCCCTGCATAGCCGGCCACCTTGAAGGAAACGAACAGGAACTCGCCGGGGGCCAGCTGCAGAAAGTGAATCGAACTGGCCGGAGCCTCCAGCAGACGCACCAGGGGTTTCACGACCACAAGGCATCCAAGGGCCGCGACGACCACGGCCAGGAGACTGCGAAACACCCGCTGTCGGAGTTCCTCCAGGTGATCCACCAGGGGCATCTCCTTGTCGCCAGGCAGATCAGGGCCTGCGGCGCTGCCGATCCGGATCGGTGGCGGCGGCTGGAGCGGCCGAGGTGCGACGTCCGGCTGATCGATCGGTTCCGGGGAGCTCAGAAGGACGCGTCAGGGCTTTGTGCAGGCTAGAAGTTCCCCGGCCTGCAGTCGTTGTTCGGCCCTGCCGGGCTCTGCCCAGCGCACCGAGCCTCCGCGATGGCGCACGGTGCCCGGTCCGGCGCCAACAATGCGTTGCAACTGCTCCACAGGCACCATCACGACGGCGACACGTCGATTGCCGCGTGCCCGGCTGAAGTAGGCCGCCAGATCAGCCGCCAGGTCGAGGTCGCCTTCCTCAGCCATGCCGCTGGAGGCTTTCAGCACCACATGACTGCCGGGGCATTCCTGCGCATGAAACCAGAGATCGCCTGGCCTGGCCTGGCGAAGACTGATCCAGTCGTTCTGTCGATGGTTGCGTCCCACCTGAATCGCCAGGCCCCCCGGCGAGCGCAGGGCCAGGGGGTGCGGCTGGTGTTCGGGACGGGATCCCGCAGCCTGCCGTCGGCGGCGCTGACGAGGAGCGAGCAGGTCCTGGGCTTCCCGGCGGAGGTCCTCCAGGTGCAGGAGCCGGTCGTCGCCCTGATCCCAATCCGATGCGAGCACATCCTCAAGAAAGGACTCGCTGCCTTCAATCAGCTCCAGTCGCTGGCGGTGGTGACGCTGGCGCTCCTCCAGAAGGGGAACGGCGCGGCGCAGTTTCCTGGCCTTGCGATAGAGCTTCTGAGCCTCGTTGATCTGATCGCGATCCGGTGAAGGCAGGCAGAGGATGGCATCCGCTTGTTGCTGCAGCGCGTCGGCATCGTGCGTGGCCTGAAGCCGTGTTGTCTGGTCGTCGAGCTGGTCCTGTTCGCGGCGGCGCGCCTGCAGGAGTTGCTGGCGCAGCTCATGGCTCTGGCGTTCCAGAGTTCTGGCCTGCAGCCTCGCGCTGTAGAAGCGACCCAACGCAAGGCTCAGGGGTTCACCCTCGGATGCGTCAACGGGTGCTGTGACGGCATCGGGATCCCAGACGGCATAGCGGCCGTCGGCGTCAAACCGCACGGCAAAGGATCGGTTGTCCAGGCAGGTGAGCCAACGGGTCCAGCGACGGTGCAAGGCCTGCCATTGCTCACTGGTGAGCTCGGACACCGGTGATTTCAGAAGGTCCTGCCCCAGTTGGCGGCCCAGGCCCGGGCTGATGCCCTGATAGGTCTTGGCGAGTGCCTTATCCAGTGAAAGGGGCAACAGGCTCAGGCGTTGCTTCCATCGCTCGAAGCCTTCATCAGCCTGTGGTGGCCTCCCTTGCAGTGCGGGAGGCGACACGTAGGGGTCTCCCGTGCCGATTGGACGGACCCGTGACTGGTGGTCGCGGACCTGGCGACCGAGCGCAATGATCCGCTGGCGTTCGTCCAGCAGCAGAAGGTTGCTGTGGCGCCCCATCACTTCAAGGATGAGCCAGCGCTGCACAGGACTGCCCGGCCTTGCGGCAAATCCAAACTGCACCACGCGCTCGAACGGTTGCTGCTGAAGCTCCACCAGTGCGAGCTGCCGCAGACCATGCTGGCTTTGCTGGGCCAGGGTGCTGCCGCTTCCCTGCCTCGGAGGAGCTGGGATCTGGGTCAGCCGTGGACAGTCGGCTTGCCAGCTCAGCTCCAGCCACACCATCCCTTTCAGGGTTCGACATCCCAGCTGCAGGGTCTGGGCATCCGGTTGCTGCGCTTTCTCGAACCGGCTCGGCAGGACGCGCGCGCGGAGATCTGTCACCACCGCCGACAGGGCGGTGAAGTCCATGGCCTGGGGAGAAGGCAAGCCCATCGGCGCGTTGGTGGAATCCGCTGTGCAGGATGCCTTCCTACCCTGCGGAGCGATTTCGCCCAGCCCATGGCCCCATCTCAGACCGCTGCCCGGCTCACGGTGCTCACAGGCCCCAGCGGGGTGGGAAAGGGCACCCTGGTGGCGCGTCTGCGTGAGCGGCACCCCAGTCTGTGGCTCTCGGTGTCGGCCACCACACGCTCGCCTCGTCCAGGGGAACAGGACGGCGAACACTATTTCTTCCACAGTCGCGACCGTTTTGACGACCTGGTGGCAGCAGGAGGGCTGCTGGAGTGGGCCGAATTTGCAGGCAATTGCTACGGCACTCCGCGGCAGCCGGTGGAGTCGCGACTCGCCTCCGGGTCGCCGGTTCTGCTTGAGATTGAACTGGAGGGTGCCCGCCAGGTTCGGCACTCGTTTCCTGAGGCCTTCCAGATCTTTCTGGCTCCGCCAAGCTTCGCGGAACTGGAACAGCGGATCCGCGGTCGAGGGACCGATGCGGAGGCGGCGATTGAGAAACGTCTTGCCAGGGCCCGTCAGGAACTGGAGGCCCAGGGGGAGTTCGATGCCGTCGTCATCAATGACGACCTGGATCAGGCGTTGGCTGAACTGGAGACGTTGATGCAGCTCGCCTGACCACATCGGTGATCAGGTTGTTCCCCAGTAATTAGCTTCACAAAAGCATAAAAAAAGGGGGGTTAAAAAACCCCCTTTGTGAATCTTTGAATGGATCGATCGATCACATCGGGTGGAACAGCAGGTCAGGGA
>WTHL01000201.1 GCA_011523155.1 Synechococcus sp. PL34863bin_39
TTGCTCACGTGATTGTCGACCGTTCGCTTGCTGATGGTGAGCCGTTCGGCGATTTCCTGGTTGGTGAGGCCTTCGGCCACCAGTCCAATGATCTCAAGTTCGCGTCCTGAGAGGGAAACGCTCATTGAGCCTGGAGCGCCACCGCTGCTCATCGTCGCCAACTCCGGACACGTGACCATCCTAGGCCTGATCTCAGGCTGTGATCCCCATCCTCCATAGTGGCTCTGGGACAGAGATACCGGATGGAGACCACGGCGCTGCAGCGCTCGCTTGCAGCGGGAGAATCAACCATCACGGCGGAGGTGATGCCGCCACGCGGGGCTGATGTCAGTCACACGCTGGCCATGGCCGAAGCGCTGCGCGGCCGTGTCCATGCCATCAACGTCACGGATGGCAGCAGGGCTGTGATGCGAATGAGCAGCCTGGCTGTCTGCAGCCTGCTTCGCGCGGCAGGGTTTGAACCTGTGCTGCAGATGGCCTGCCGTGACCGCAACCGCATCAGTCTTCAGGCCGATCTGCTGGGTGCCCATGCTCTGGGCATCCGCAACCTGCTTTGTCTCACCGGCGATCCAGTGCGGGCGGGTGATCAACCCCTCGCGCGTCCGGTCAACGAATTGGAGTCGGTGCGCCTGTTGCGTCAGGTCAGCGCTTTCAACCGGGGTGAGGACCCTGTGAAGGGAGTGCTGCCCGATGGCCCCACGGCCCTGTTCCCCGGCGCTGCAGCAGATCCCCACAGTCCCAGCCGGAGCGGCCTGATCAGGCGTCTTGAGCGCAAACGCGATGCGGGAGCCCGCTTTCTTCAGACCCAGATGGTGATGGAGGCGACGGTGCTTGAGCAGTTCTGTGCCGGGGTGGCGGCTCCCCTGGAGCTTCCCGTTCTCGCCGGCGTGTTTCTGCTTAAGTCAGCGAAAAATGCCCGGTTCATCAACCGCATGGTTCCCGGTGCCTGTATCCCGGATGCCTTGATCGCACGGCTAGAAACTGCTGTCGATCCCGCCGCAGAAGGCATCGCGATTGCTGCTGAACAGGTGCGCCGCTATCTGGGTATCGCCCAGGGGGTTCACCTGATGGCCGTTCGGGCTGAAGAGCGGATCCCCCTCATCCTTGATCAGGCCGGACTCAGCCCGCTGGTGTTGCACTGATCTCAGTGCCCAGCAGTTCGGCCATCGCTTTCTGCTGCGGTGAGGGTTCGATCAGGTCGGCGCGTCGTGCATCGGTGATCAACCAGTCGAGGGCAGCTTCCTGCAGATCGAAGTGGTCGCCGTTGCGGCCGACGCAATACCGGCCAAACACCAGCTTCTCCACCAGCTGGACACCGGGACCAATTCTCGAATAATCAAAAATGATCGAGTTGTCGATCACGGCTCCCTCACAGATGGAGCAGCTGGGCCCAATCATCGTTGGGCCGATCAGGGTGGCGCCGTCTTCGATCTTGGTCATGCCTCCGACGTAGATGGGACCCTCGACATTGATCTTGTCCCAGTTCGCCGCCACATTCAGCCCTGTGTAGACCCCGGGCCGCACCTCCTTGCCAGGGATCCCGACCTGTCGCACCTCTCCGAGCAGAACGCTGCGGATGGCCTGCCAGTAGTCAGGCACCTTGCCGATGTCGACCCATTCGAAGTCCATCGGCAGGGCGTAGAAGGGAGCACCCAGGCTCACCAGTTTCGGGAAAAGATCCGAGCCGATGTCGAAGGCCTGTCCCGAGGGGATGTGCTCGAAGATCTCTGGCTCGAAGATGTAGATGCCCGTGTTGATCGTGTCGCTCAGCGCTTCGTCGACACTTGGCTTTTCCTGGAAGGCATTGATGCGTCCAGCCTCATCGGTCACCACAACGCCATAGCTGCTGACCTGACCCCGCGGCTCCTTCTTGGTCACGATGCTGGCGATCGCACCCTTCTCGCGGTGACGTCTGACGGCTTCGGTGAGGTCCAGATCAATCAGCGCGTCTCCGCAGAGCACCACAAACGTGTCATCGAAAAAGGTCTGAAAATCCTGGATTTTCTTCAGTCCACCCGCCGATCCGAGTGCATCCCCGATCAGCTCTCCATCTTCGATTCGCCCTTCAAAGCTGTAGGCGATCTCGACGCCGAAACGCTGTCCGTCGCGGAAATAGTTTTCGATCTCCTCCGCGAGATGCGACACATTCACCATCACTTCGGTGAATCCGTGCTCCTTAAGCAGTTCAAGCAGAAATTCCATCACTGGCTTCTGCAGGATGGGAATCATGGGCTTGGGGATCACGTGGGTGATCGGCTGGACCCGCGTCCCTTTCCCGGCCGCCAGGATCATCGCCTTCATGGACGTATCTGGCCTCAGATCGGATAGGTCAACATAGAGGGCCCTTCAAGCGGCCAGCGTTTGGCTGGCCGGGGCGACAGGTGGCACGTCCAGCTGGGTGAGCGGCATCTGCGCCATGCTGCCTGGGGCAAGCAGGCGCTTCAGTTGCAGAGGGCCATGGAGGTCACCGTCCTGCTCCAGTTCGACCTGCCCCTGTGACGAGAGGAACAGCAGGGCCCAGAAGACGCCGACGCGGTCCGTGTCGAGATCGGTGGGAGCCACTTCACGCCAGCGCGCTACGAGGCATTCAAAATCGGTCCAGTGCAGCACGTCTTCCCATCCCTGGAGGAACACACCGAGTGCGGCTGTGGTCTCTGGCAGCTTCTCCCGGTGAGCCAGAGCTGAAACCTGGGCAATGGCTTCGCGATTGCTGAAGCGCTTCCGCTTCTGACGTCTGCGTGCCTCCAGCTCATCGGTTTCGAGCTGTTCGGCGATGGATTCGAGCTGCTCGATCAGTTCACCCAGGGTGACGGGCCGGCGCAACGGAGGGGGTGCCACAGGCCGCCGTTCCAGGTGACGTTCCGGGCGGTGCGGCAGGTTGAAGGCTGGATCCAGCCAGCCCTGATCGCCGAGTTCGGCTTCAAACCCCTCTTCCACCAAGGGCTGGGGAGGGAAGGTCTGGATTTCGAGCATCTCAGCTTTCAGTCCCACCAGGACGGATGCGGCAAGGAACGCTTCACTGCTGTCGGCGAGATCACGCTCGTAGCTCCCCCCTCGGCCTTGCAGGGCAGCCTGCACCTGCCTGGGAACGTCGATCCTCTGCCGCAGCTGATCGAGAAACCCATCGATCACCGCAATGACATCCACATCCCAGGGATCGAGATCCCCCCGCTGTGCAGCGTCCTGCAGAAGACGAATGGCGAGACGTGCTCCGGCGTCAGCTCGCTGGGTTCGGCTGATCTCAGACACCGGATTCGCCAGTCTTTGCGCAAGGTATCGGTCAGGCCGACCTGGCGCCAGTTCAGGAAGCGCTCACGTCGAGATGCTCCACATCGGCGGCTTGATCGTCTGCGGACGTGGCCTTGGCTGAAGGGAGAAGCCCCAGCTGGGTCTCAACGGTGGATCGGTAACGGTTGAGGTCGGTTTCCAGTTCCTGAATGCGGACCTGCTGCGCCTGAGCCTCTTCGTCCCGACTGACTGATTCCACGGTATTGAGCATGCCGCTCCAGGCGGCAAAGAACCATGCGGCGATTGCCCCGACTCCTGCGGACACGAGCAGGAGTGCTGCCAGCGGCAGGGTGTAGTCCAGTCCGGGAAGAAACCGCACCGTGGTTGCCGTGGTGTTCTCGAGGGTGAAGAACACCATGGCCAGGCCGAAGCCGAAGATCAGTCCGAAATTGATCTGGCGCATGACAGCAGTGATGTGCGTCTGAAACGTACGGGGGGCGTCCCTCGCCGTGGGTGGAGA
>WTHL01000047.1 GCA_011523155.1 Synechococcus sp. PL34863bin_39
GAAGCGACTTGGCTATGGCATCCCTGGGGCCATGACGTCCAGGTGTGTGGCGTTGTATCCCCGGGTCACCTTTCGCGCGGTGATGTGGGGTGTCGATTGACGTGGCGTACAGCGCAGTGCCTGCCAAAAGACCGTGCCTCACGGGTGGGTGGAAACTGTTGGAGCAGGGGCCAGAAAGTCAGTCTGCTTCTGCAATCTGGTTGGGTGGAGTGTCGGCTGTCATCAGCGCCTCCGATCTCGATGACCACACTCTCCACCCAGATCGCCGTACTGCCTACCCGTTGTCTTGCTCATTGCCTTCAGGCCGGAATCCAACGACACTGAGGTCGGCGTGCCAAGGGGCAACAGAACCACAGCCGCCACAGCTCAACCTCCGCCCTGATCACCTTGTCGCTGCGGCGATCGAGGGGTTGTTTGCAATGCAGCTGAGGAATGCCCCGACGGGATGCCTCAACCTGGAACCTGCTGCTCGAGGGGCAGCAGATCGTCATCCTCCGTCGCTCTTGCACGCACAGGAGCGGCAAATCCTCTCGCCCGTGGATTCGACACCTCAAAGGGACCCGGGGTTCCTGCAGGAACGGCGAGACGCAGCGCGAATGGGTGACTGCCGCTGGGGACATCACCGATCGAGCCCACACGCGTGCGGTTCTGCAGCACCGGCTCACCGCTCGCATCCAGGATCCGGGCATACACATCCGTATCGAACACGGTCTTACGACCAGGATTCAGAACGTCTCCGCTGAGCACGTAGCAACTGGCTCCCGCCGTTCGGGTCACTCCAGAACGGCGTGGATCACCGCTGGGGCCAGGCTGCGAGCCGGGATCCTCAACATCGCAGGGCTTCAAGTCCACGGCGGAAAGCTGAAGGTCAGCGGCAAAGACAGGTGCCACGGGTCCAGCGAGCACGAGCAGCGTGATGCTCAGGATGAAACTGAGCGTTGAACGCAGAATCTTCAAGATCTTCCGAGACATCTCACAGCACCATTCTGCTGTGAGAGTCACCAGGCCTAGCCGTCACCAGCCAAGAGGGGGGCAACGGTCTGGCGTGCTTCAAGCCTGTGCTCCTCCAGAGCCATCTGAAGATCAATGCGGGTGATGCGATACCCCAGCCGCCTGGCAGCCAGCACAAATTCATGGCGAGAGCGACAGCATTTCATGGCGCGCCTGATCACATCATCGGTTTCAACGTCATCGACCAATCGCTCGAGTTCCTGCCAGCTCATCCCTGTGCTTCTTCAGGCTCCAACGATGCCCCGCAGGCAGGTCAGACGCCAGCCCCTAGAGCAGCAGATTGATCAACCAAACCGCCAGCAGAACCGAGAGGCCCAGCCCAGCCATGAACACCACGATGGCGCTGATCCCCGCGGTGAGAAAGAGACCGGTCGCGGTGCGGGGAAACAGCAGATAAAAGGTGAGACCAATGGCCACGGGCCAGAGCGGTGGAATCAGCACGCAGACAGCGGTCAAGACCGTGAGGCGCCGACGCCTGGAGAGTCTCTCGGCCTCACCAGCTTCCTTGATTGCGTTTTGCTCGGCTTCGGCCTTGAGCTCATCGTCGGAGAGCCAGCGCCCCATGGCCTGGGCCCGTTCCAGCTCCTGTTCAATCCGTGATCCGCCTGTGGGCTCGCCCATGCCTCAACTTAAGCAGGGGTTTATCCCAGCTCCAGACAGGCCAAAGCGAACACATCCCGCAGATCCTGGGTCGGCATCGAGCCTCGATACATGCGCACCGTGCGCGCGACCGGTTCAAAACCAAGCCTCCGCATCAGACCTGAGGCTGCAGGGTTGGCGCCGGGGGAATCGAGCAGAACGACGCCCGTGTGCGCCTGAAGAAGCTGACGGATCAGCAGCTCCGCCAGCGCTTCCGAATCCGCCAGCAGCGGACCGATACGCCAGCCCTCCCCTCTCTTCAGCAAGCAGGGCCGGATTCGCGCAAATCCGTGGCACTCCTGGTCCGCGTCAAGCAGGGCAATCACAGAGCCCGCAGGATGATGCAGCCAGTCCGCAAGGAAGTGAGGCCTGGGAGAGAGTTCACGCTGCGCGTCATAGCGCTGAAGCGGCATGTCTGGAATCGCCTTGCCGGTGGCCAGTCGTAACCCCGATGGCATCGAGGCGGCTTGCGGGTTTGTGTCTTCATTGCCGATACCGATCCGCCAGCGGGTGGTTGGGGACGCTTCCTCAAAGCCCCAGCCCGCATAGTCCTTGATCCTCTCGGGAGCCGCCTCAAGGCCGATGCAAGCGACACCGTCAAGGTGCCGGAGGGCGTGCTGCCATAGCTCGCGACCGTAGCCATGACCGCGATGCTCGGGCTGCACCAGATAAAGGCCGATGAAGCCGTAGGCGAGGTTGTAGCGAATGCCCGCGATGCAGCCGATCGGTTCGCCTCCGAGACAGCCGACCCAGACCCCCTGGCGGTCGGTCTGGCGATAGATCCCCACATCCCCGTGACCGGGCGCAAAATCCTCCTGACGCGCCCAGTCTGTGATCAACGGCACATCGGCCTTGGTGACGCTGCGGATCCTTAGGTAGGTCATCGTGACGTCAGCCTGGCGCCGGAGCCGGCTCAGGTGTCGTCACAAAAGATTTTGTCCAGTTCCGCTTGAAACGCTTTCGAGGTCATCGGCGCCGCCAGGCTGAGGCGCTTGTTGCGCTTCTGAAGCCCTCGGATCCAACGGATCTGCACGCACACCAACACCCCCGCAGTAACCAGCAGGGCGGTGAGCGGTGGATCGAGGCGCAACTCCACGGACGAAAGCACGATCAATCAGGATGATGGTGTCTTTGACGTGCCGTTGTGAAGAACGTGAGCCTGGCGGAGATCATTCTGCGCAACCTCGCCAAGGTGGCGGCGGGCTCCGGCATTGCGGCCCTGCTGCTGTGGCTCACCTACGTCCTCCTGGACGTGCAGCACATGAACTCGGGGTTCACCCTGCCGCAGACCAGCTACTACTGAACCGCCGGATCAGTCTTTTTTCTTCAGCACACATCCAGCCACCCCGCAGATCACCTCGTAGGCATCCTCTCGAGCAGCAGTGATCGCGGCCCTGACATCGCCGCGTCCGGTACCACTGGCCGTTTTCATGGGTCGTCCTGCAGCGAGGCGTTTTTGGATCAGACGGGCTGCATGCATCAGAGAGACCATGGCGGAAGCCTGCCGGGACACGTCCGTTCAATCTGTTCCCTTGCGATCGGAATGGGCCATGCCCTTCGCTGCATCTGAAACAAAGCTCGGCATCCCTGGCCGGTTTCGGGCGAACCCATCCATCGCATCAAGGGCCATGGCCAGATTCTGATCAAGCGTTCGTCCTGACCGCTTCCGTGGTTTAAGACTGTGATCCCCGTCTGTGATCCAGGTCACCGTGAGATTGGGCGAGAGGGCATACCCATTCACCTCCTCCTGACGTCCAAACGTGTCGCGCTCACCCTGCAGAACCAGCAAGGGCACGTCCAGACATTGCAGATGCTCGGTTCGCAACTGATCAGGCTTTCCGGGCGGGTGAAACGGGTACCCGAGACAGACCCCGCCCACCACAGGATGCGATCGCGCCACGCGATCGAGAAGCTGACTGGCGACACGGCCTCCCATCGACTTTCCTCCGATGATCAGCGCCTGACCATCAACGAGGGCCTTGATCTGCTCGCAGAAGCATTGTTCGAGCACAGGCATGCGATCAGGTGCGGCTTTCTTGCCGGATGCCCGCGATCGCTCCATGTAGGGAAACTCGAAACGGATCAGACCCCAGCCC
>WTHL01000130.1 GCA_011523155.1 Synechococcus sp. PL34863bin_39
GGTTCCAGCCATGGCCGACGGCCGCTGCGCTGGCGGCCTCGGGGAGCAGGACTCCAGGCAGATCGTTCAGTGCTGACTGATAACGGGATGCAATCGCCGTGCGCTGCTCCACCCAGCGGGACAGGTGCGGCAGTTTCACGTTCAGAACCGCAGCCTGAAGTGCGTCGAGGCGGCTGTTGTATCCCAGGTCGGTGTGCAGATAGCGCCGGGGCATGCCATGCACGGCCAGTTCCCGCATGCGTTGCGCCAGGGCCTGATCGCGACAGGTCACGGCTCCACCATCCCCCGCGCCGCCGAGAGTCTTGGTGGGGAAGAAGCTGAAGCAGCCCACATCGCCCCAACTGCCTACGGCCTGACCGTTCCAGCTGGCCCCGGTGGCCTGGGCACAGTCTTCAATCACCTTGAGGCCATGGCGTCGGGCCATCTCCATCACCGCATCCATGGCCACAGGCCGACCGAACAGATGCACCGGGATCAGGGCCCGGGTGGCGGGGGTGATGGCCGCCTCGATTTGACTGAGGTCGATCAGGTAGGTGGTCGGATCAACGTCGACAAAGACCGGCCTGGCCCCCACCGCACTGATGGCTTCGGCGGTGGCGAAGAAGCTGAAGGATGCCGTGATCACCTCATCGCCGGCACCAATGCCGAGGCCGCGAAGGGCGAGGATCAGAGCATCCGTTCCGCTGTTGCAACCGACGGCGAAGGGACAGTCCGCGCTTGCTGCGAAGGACTCCTCGAAGCGCTGGATCTCGGCACCGCCGATGTATTGACCGCTGTGCAGCACCCGCAGAACGGCATCGTCGAGCGCCGGCCCCAGGTCGGCGAGCTGCTGACTGAGACTGAAGGGAGGCACCTGCATGGGCAAACCTTAAGCCGTCCCTCCAAACCAGCGGGGCTCCTGGCCCGGGTGCCATTTGATGTTGCATCCGATCGAAGCCTCCTGCGCCGCGTCGGGCATCCCCCCGCGCAGGACGGCATCCAGCGCTGCCCTCAGTTCCCTGCCGTCCACGGCGTTGGTGCTGCCAGGTCGACTGGCATCCAGACGTCCCCGATACACCAGGCTCTGACGCCCTTCGTCTTCAGGGGCGAACAGGTAGAACTCCGGGGTGCAGGCAGCGCGGAGCGCTTTGGCCAGGCTCTGCTCCTGATCAAGGAGGTAGGGGAACCGCCAACCGTGACGGCGTGCCTGGGCCAGGAGGGACTCCGGTCCGTCCTGGGGGTGGGTGATCCAGCTGTTGCTTGCGATGCCCAGCAGGCTGACGTCGTTGCTGTAGTCGCGATCGATCCGGGTCAATTCCCCTTCGATGTGCTTCACGAAGGGACAGTGACTGCAGAGCAGCATCAGCAGCACGACACTGCTGGGCAGCTGCGTGCTGTCCAGCAGTGTCGTGCTGCCACTCCCGTTGGCCACCGGCAGCACGAAGTCAGGCAGGCCACTGCCCAGGGGAAGCATGGTGGAGGGTGTCAGAACCATGAAGCGGCGCTGCATTCCCCACAGGATGGGCTGAAATTCCTGCAGGCGTGGTCTGACTGTGCGGCATCCGGAGCTTTCCCTGCTGGCTGGTGTGGTGCTTGGGTTCGGGCTCCTCGGCTGTCAGCGGCCAGCTGACAATCCGGTGACACGCTGGCGGGTGTTCCCGATGCCGCGCCATCAGCCTCATGACGGCGTGGCCGTGGTCAATCAGCCCGATGGGTACGGCATTCATCTCTATCTCGAGACGGACACCAGCGAGGCCGGGCGTTGCCAGCCCCGCTGGCTCGTGGACCCTGCCCGTCTGTTCAACGGCAATGGAAGCAAGCCTTTCTCCTCGGGAGTGGCAACCCGGGAGGAGTTCTTCGAGGCGGTCAGCCGACAGGAGGTGCGCGATGTTCTCAAGAGTGAGCTCAAGGCGTTATGTGCCGTTCGCGCTCCTCAGGCCGCCTGGGTCTGGACCGATCCCCCCAGTCGTCCATCCGATGTCCGGGCGCTTCGGCTTCCTGCCCTGGAACAGCACCATGTCCTGACGAGCATCGCTGATGAAATCGCGCGTCAGGAAGCACTGCTGCAAAACCCGTCCCAGACCACAGGCTCGGCCTCCCGCCAGTAGCGGCTGAAGCGTCCCAGCCTCGGGGGCCGCGGCAGCGAGACAAACGGCTCCGGAGCCATCAGTTCAATCGGGCACTGGGCTGCGATGGCCGCCGCGATTCCCTCCAGTCGGGGGTCCACCGGTGTGCTGCTGATCACACCATCCGCGTCATGCCGTCTGGCGAAGGCCATCACTTCGTCCGCCACGTGACCGTGACGAAGGGTGAGTGGAAGCTCCAGAGCACTTTCGTAGAGAAACCCCAGGCGTTTGCGGGTGATTCGCGATTGCTGAATCCAGTCGGCGTCGAACACGAACACCGCTGGTGCATCAGGCCAGGCCAGAAGAGCGGGGTTGCGTGGCCCGAGGGCTTCTTCGTGCACCCAGAGAATCGGATTCTGCATGGAACCGGTGGCGTTGAACGGGGATGTCATCGGCGGGGACGGGCCATGGCGGCGGAGCTGGAGGGTCTGGCAACAGCGGCATCCGAGCCTCCGCGTCTTCGGTTGCGATTGCCATCGTTGCCGGCACCACGGCGGCTCTGGTCATGGCCCGTGCGGATGGCGGCCTGCGGTTTGAACAGCTGACGCTCCAGGCTGTCGTAGCTGCCCTCGAACGGGCAGGTTCCGGCGCTGGGACAGGCGCTGCAGAAGCGACCCTGGCTGTAGCGCTCAAGGTTCTCCCGGTTGAAGAAGTACGGCTTGTGGCTGAAGGTGCTTGCCACCCACTGCCAGCTCAGGTGATTGCTGGCGGGGTCCCCGTCCAGCAGATGTTCGAGAAACCAGTCGGCACCGGCTTTCCAGTGCACCCGCCGCCAGTGCACGACGTAGGCCGCCATCCACATCCGCGCGTGGTTGTGCAGCCAGCCCCGCTCCACAAGCTCCATCCGGAAGCCATCCATGCAGGCCAGGCCTGTTTGTCCCTCACGGATGTCATCCGGCAGGTGGGAGCTGTAGGCGCTGGGGTCGTGCCCCGTTTTGATGTCCTCCTGATCCGCATCGATTTCATCGCCGAGATCGCCCCACATCCGCTGCCAGAAGTCCCGCCAGCCGAGTTCATTGATCAGCTTCGCGCCGTCATCGCGCCGTTGCCGGCGTTCCGTCAGCTGGGTGAACACGGTGTCGCGCACCTCCGCCAGGGTGATGACTCCGTGGCGGATCCAGGGTGAGAGTCCCGTCACCGCACCGTCAAGGTGATTGCGGCTGCGGGCGTATCGCTTGGCTTCAAGGCCTTTGAGCTGCATCTCCGCCGCCTGGCGTCCCCCCCGGATCGGGCTGAGGGGTCCCTGCGCGTCTGGAAAAAGTGCAGACAGCTGATGCTCGAGATCCTTGCGGTCAACGAGGTCTCGGGGAAGATCGCCCGGCGCTGGAGGCCAGTGGAGATTGGGTGGCTGAGGTGGCTTGGGCACCGGAAACGGCCTGGTCCTGACGGGTTGCCACTCTGTCGTTCGGCCAGAGAAAGTGCGAAACGCAGCGGCGTGGGTGAGAATCACCCGCAATTGTTAACCCGCGGGAACGGCTCGATGCTTCTCGATCTCACCGGCAAGAAGATCCTTGTCACAGGTATTGCCAATAACCGTTCGATCGCCTGGGGCATTGCCCAGCAGCTGCGGGCTGCAGGGGCCGAACTGGGCATCACCTATCTCCCCGATGACAAGGGCCGCTTCGAAGCCAAGGTGC
>WTHL01000293.1 GCA_011523155.1 Synechococcus sp. PL34863bin_39
GTTCAGCAGCCAGCACAGTTCCGCGTGCGCCGGCACGTGGCTCTGAACAAAGACTGTGCTCAGCTTCGGGTCAATCCCACAGGCCAGGTAGAGGGCCGCTGTCGAGAGCGTGTCCCGAGCGAGGCTGGCTGGATCATGGGGGACAGTGATCGCATGCAGATCCACAACACAGACGAATGTGTCGTGGTCCTTCTGCAAATCAACCCAGTTGCGGATCGCACCCAACCAGTTGCCCAGATGAAGGGCGCCGGTGGGTTGGACGCCTGATAAAACCCGCGACCGGACCATGAATCACTCCTGACCGGTTGACGTCTCGTTGGTCTCTGCTGTGTCCGGGGCAGAGGACTCAGCCGAATTTTCGCTGCTCTCTGCCGTGGTGGAGACGTCGGTCGCAGCTGTCGTCTCCGCAGGTGCAACCTGGGGTTTAGACGGACGGGCAAATGGGTCGGGCCGGTTGCCGCGACCGGCTCCATCACCGCGTGCTCCAGATCTGCCTCCGTCACTCCGGCGTCCGCCACTGCGAGGGGACTGGGATCGTTGCTGCTCGATCAGCGCATCCAGCTGACCGTCTTCCAGCATCTGCCCGAGGCTGCGCACCGCGAAGCCGAGGACTGCCACCGTGGAGCGAAGATTGAACGCCTCTTGAAGTGCACGCGCGGAGCGCATTTCGTTGTCGCTCAGGCGAATCCGAAAGCCGCCGCCTTCCCGATTGCCTCCCCGCCTGCGGCCGGAATCGCGTCCGCCATCGCGGCCTGCCTGTCCCCCGTTCTGCTGGGGATCTGCGTAGGAATCAGTCATGGCCCGCGGCCTGCAGTCAGGCGCAAGTGTGACGCATCACAGGGGGGGGAATGGTCGGTGGACGCGCCGCCCTGACGACCGGCCTAGTCAGCCGTGCGTTCCCCGGAAGGTGATCTGCTGCTCGGCGTAGTCCTTCGGTTCGAGATGGATCGTGCAGCGAACAGGGCCGAAACGCTGCTCCAATCGTTCCTCGACGCGTTCGGTGATGCTGTGGGCTGTGGGCAGATCGTCGGTGTCGACAACCATGTGCATGTCCACAAAGACCCTCTGACCGAGGACGCCCCTGCTGGCGATGTCGTGACAGTTCAGAACTCCAGGGACCCCCATCGCCTGCTCATGGATCGCTTCCGGTGCGATGGCGATGTGATCGACCAGCCAGGGAAGGTTGGTTCTGACCACATCCCAGCAGACTTTCACCAGCAGGATCGCAAGGGGTGCGGCCAAGGCCACATCAAGCCACTTCACCTGCAGAAGCCAGGCGCCTGTGAGCCCGATCAGCACGATCACCGTGGTCCAGATGTCGCTCGTCGTATGCCGCGCATCAGCGATCAGAAGCTGACTCTTCAGGCGACGGCCTTCGCGTCGTTCATAGGCCGCCAAGATGAGATTGAATCCCAGAACGAGCAGCAGGAGAAACAGTTCCTGACCGCTGATGTTCAGGGCGGGGAGACCATCAATCACCCGTTCTCCCGCTCGGGTCAGGATCTCGACAGCGGTGAAGAGGATGAACCCTGCGATCGCAAGAGCGCCGACACCCTCATATTTCTCGTGGCCGTAGGGATGGTCTCTGTCGGGACGGGGATCGGAGAGACCGTTGGTGATCAACCCCATCAGACTTGAGAGCGCATCCGTTGCGCTGTGCATGGCATCAGCGATGACGGCCAGAGAGCCGCTTGCAAAGCCGATCAACAGTTTCAGGCCGGTCAGGCTGAGGTTGATGACCAGGGCAGTCACCAGAACGCGTTTGACGTCCTGGCGGCGATCAATGTCGGCGCGATTGCTGGCCATCTCGAATGGCTCTGATGAGCACAACCTATGGATTGGGGGCTGCGGCGTCAGGCCCAAGGGGTCGGATTCGACTCTGCCTTCGCCAACGGAACCGCACTGGTCGTGACTTCAGGAGTGAGCTAAGAATGCCAGGACTTTGACCAGGCTCCACATGCCCTTGGTGCCGTCTCTCGGCTCCCTCATCGATCAACCCAGGCTGCTGCGAACAGTTGCTCTCGCCAGTGGTGGCCTGATTGCAGCCCAATGGGCGTTGGCCGATGTTCTCCACATCCCCGGGGGCGGCCTTGGTCTGCTTGCCATCGGAGGCGGCGTGCTCTGGCTGAGGGGTTCATCCCCCCGTCCGACCTACAGGACGCCATCAACGCTCAAAGCCTGGATCCAACATTGCGCCGAGGTTCTGGACCAGTTCGAAGCGTTCGAAACCCAGGCAGGCCTGGTCTGCAAACGTCAGCAACGGCAGGACCAACTTGACGCGCTCCTTCATCGTTCCGATCCGTTGGGTGTCGCCGTTGTCACCTCTGAAGGTGTGCAGCTCCCTGACACCGGACGTCTTCAGTCCGCCCTGTCAGGGCGGCATCCCCTGACCCTGTGCATGGGCAAGCCACTGCCCAGTGCCAGTTCAAGCTGGTCATGGCCTGCTGCACTCGATGAGCAGGATGCACTGCTCGTCTGGCTTCCGCTTCCACTGCGCGCTGCCGACCTGCTCCGTCTGCAGCAGGTTCCGGAACGCCAATCGATCTGGCTTGTCGTGAATCAGGCGGACCAGGCCGAGGACTGGTCAACGGCCTATCCGGCCTTGTTGGCTCAATTGCCGGAGTGCTGGCATCGACAGCTGTTGATCTGGGACGGTGCACCCGACCAGCTCCGTGCTCTGCTGCTTCCGATCCGTCGCCAGCTTCAGCAGCCACGCCTGCAGAGAGATCTGACCCGTCAACGGCTTCTCGAGGCCTTGCATCGTGAATGGCAGGCCGAGCTGGAGGCTCTGCGTCGAGAACGCTTCAGAACGCTGCTTGTCCGCAGTCAGTGGCTCGTTGCCGGGGCTGTCGTGGCATCCCCCCTTCCCAGCACCGACCTGCTCTCCGTTGCCGTTGGCAACGGTCTGCTGTTGCGTGAGATGGGCGCGATCTGGGGCTGCTCCTGGAGTCCTGAGGTGCTCCAGGTCGTTGCACGGCATCTGGCGGCCGCCGCTCTCGGCCAGGGGGTCGTGGAATGGACGGGGCAGGCTCTGCTGGGGCTGGCGAAACTCGATGGGGGGGCCTGGATCGCGGCTGGTGTTCTCCAGGGCCTGAGTGCGGCTTATCTCACCCGGGTCGTGGGGTCATCGATGGCGGATTGGATGGCTCTGAATGCAGGCGTGGCAGAGCCGGACCTTGAACTGCTGAAGCAGCAGGCTCCACTGCTGGTGGCGCGTGCAACGGAGCGAGAGCGCCTTGATTGGCAGAGTTTTCTGCAGCAGGCCGCTGGGTGGGTCCGCTCCCAGGCCCCCCAGCTCAGTTGAGTTCACAGCACTTCATGAATTACTTCATGAAGTCGTTTATGAAGTGATATTGCGCGATGACTCGAAGTTTTTAAATCCCGATAAAAACAAGTCTCTGCCGATAATCTTGAGCCCTGTCTTGATGTCTTTGGGGAGCAATCTTCTGAAGATGTTGAAGGCGGATTCCGTACTCCTTGTTTTGTTATGGCTACCGCCATTCGCAGCGGTCGTTTGAGCAGCTGGGAAGGGTTTTGTCAGTGGGTCACCTCCACCAACAACCGCATCTATGTGGGTTGGTTCGGTGTTCTGATGATTCCTTGCCTGCTTGCGGCAACGATCTGCTTCATCATCGCGTTCATCGCAGCGCCCGCCGTCGATATCGACGGTATCCGTGAGCCCGTCGCCGGCTCCCTGATCTACGGCAACAACATCATCTCCGGTG
>WTHL01000237.1 GCA_011523155.1 Synechococcus sp. PL34863bin_39
CACTTATAACAAAAGCATCCTCATAGTTATAACCCTCCCAAGGCATATAAGCAACACATAAATTTCGACCTAAAGCTAATTCACCTCCTTTTGTAGCATAACCTTCAGCTAATAGGTCACCGGTCTGAATCCAATCACCTTCAAATACAATAGGTTTTTGGTCAACGCAAGTTCCTTGGTTTGTAGTTTCATAGCGACCAAGTTGGTATTCAATTGTTTCAAATAAACCAGCCGGCTTACGCCAATGAATTAAACTATGAATTAATATTTTCTTACCACTAACGTAATAAACATAACCACTTGCTAAAGCCCGTACACCTGCACGGGTATCACTAACTACAACACTTTCTAACCCAGTACCTACAAAAGGACGCTCATTTTTCAAAATAGGCACAGCTTGGCGTTGCATATTAGAGCCCATTAATGCCCGGTTACCATCATCATGCTCCATAAATGGAATTAATGACGCACCTAAAGAAAATACTTGGTTTGGTAAAACACCAAAATAGTTAATATCTTTAGAAGGTAAATAAGCAAAATCTTGACCAGATCTACTTAAAAGGGCTGATTTTGGTAAATAACCATTTTTTGAAACTAAAACTTCATTTGGAATAACCCAAACTTGGTTCTCTTGGTTTGGCGATAAATAAATAGCCCCTTTCTTTTTAATTACTTGTTGTTGTTTAATCGGCCAATATGGTGTTTCAAAAAATCCATATAAATTTACACGTGTGCAATAGGACGGTGAATTAACTAACCCAGTATTTTGACCCTCTGGAGTCTCAACTGGACATAGTCGACCAAAGTGGCTAGGGTGAATACCACGTACTGCAATACCTGCATGCTCTCGAGTTAACCCACCTGGACCTAATGATGTACTTCGACGTGCATGCGTCATAGCATCAATTGGGTTTGTTTGGTGTGCTGGTTGGGAAACGGCACTCGTAGCGAAAAATGAATGGTAAGCTGCAGTAATACGATATGATAATGCATTACTAACACTTTGCTCTGTAGTTTGAATAAGTTGATCTGAAGTTTTATTTAATAAAACTTTTGAATATGACTTATTTGGTTTTCGTGTAGGATTTATTTGTTTACCCAAAAGGGAGTCTTTAAATAATGAACCACTAAAGTGAACATTCTCTAC
This sequence comes from Synechococcus sp. PL34863bin_39, assembly GCA_011523155.1. Next base: position 1,148 of record WTHL01000237.1, read on the forward strand.
ACCTAAATAAAGTTTTATATCATTTCCTGTGTCAGTAAAAGGTGTAAGCGCTAAAGAATCCTTTAGACTAACTCTAAAGTTTTTTAAATTAATTTTCAGCGCATTTTGGAATGATTCTTGTAAAAAATCACCACAAGATCTCAACCTTTTATTTTGAAGATGATCAATATCATCTTGTTCTATAAGCCCCGTACTTAGAGCTGCTAATTGATTAAAAATACCAAAAATATCAGTAGGACTAATAGACTGGTTTTTTAATGGGGTAGATAAACCTAATCGACGATTTAAACGTAATCGGCCTATCAACCCTAGTCGGTAATTATAATAGTTAAAAAATCGTTGATAAAAAGCTCGTCTTGAACCTAAACCTTTTTTTGAATGAAAACCTAAAATAGATAAAGCTTTTTGCGAAGATAAAGTATCATCAAAACTTTCTAATTGTAGTTTTTCTAGATTAAAAAAGGATTCAATTTGAGCATGGCTAACGCCCATTGCACGAAGAAAAACAAATATAGACGCACGTTGATCTTTTGTTTTTCCCCATTGAATAGAAAATATTCCAACAGGGTTAACGAAAAAACGTAACCAAGTACCTTGCTGAGGTAAAAGAAGAATTTCGAATCTTTTAAATAAAGTTAATCCTGCTTGTTCTACCGGAATTAAATCTTGATAGTCCAATTTATCAGTATTAGTTTCGTCTTCGCCTCGAAGAGATGCATAACACCCAGCACTACGGATCAATTGGTGAAGAACAACGCGGCGTAAACCCCGAACTAAAAACCAACCCCCAGAAGTACATATAGGTATTGAACCAAATGAAAGCCATTCTTTTTTACAATTATTTTTTTCCCAATCAATAAATGTTACTAAAAAGTTAACAGAAATATTATAGGTAGTTCTTTGTAAAAAAGCTTCTTTAATAGTTAATTTAGGTGCTTCGAAAACTAATGATTTAGGATCTAAGATTACTTGAATTTTTCCTTTATTAAGATATATAGGAAATATTTGTTCCAGTTCTTCCAGTAAACCTTGGTTTAAAAATTTAAAGAAACTCTGTCGGTGAGCTTCTGCCATATCAGGAAGAGAATAAGAGTATGTTCTTCCTGATACTTGCAAAGTATTAAAGCAAAATCTTTTCATTTTGATGTCTTAAGCAACTGCTACTTCATCAATTAAACCATATTCTTTCGCTTCAGTAGCTGTCATGAACCAATCACGATCCATATCTCGTGAAATTGTTGAAATAGGTTGATTTGTTCGGTCAGAATAAATTTGAGCTACTTGACGTCTAATTCGCATTACTTCAATAGACTCTTCAAAAATTTCTGCAGCTTGACCTTGGTTACCACCTTCTGGTTGATGAATCATCATACGGGAATGAGGTAAACCAATTCGCTTTCCACGAGTTCCGCCAGTTAAGATAAAAGAGGCCATTGATGCTACAGTACCTACACAAAGTGTAGTAATATCAACACCAACATAATGCATTGCATCATATACACCGATCCCAGATGTCACTGAACCACCAGGTGAATTAATATAAACAAATAATTCTCTATTTTCATCTTCAGATGATAGATATAACATAATACCAATTAATTGGTTTGCTAATTCATCATCTAATTCATTACATAAGAAAAGCAACCCTTCACGGTATAAACGATTATATAAATCAATCCATTGAGGGACAGATTCTCCTGGAAGACGGAAAGCTACTTTAGGTACACCGATAGGCATAATCTTAAATTTATATTTTTAGATTTTATCTCTTTAAAGAGAACTTATTCATTCTATGATAACTGTATTCATTCCACGCCCTGTAAGACTTGAACTCACGACATCAGGTTTTGGAAACCTGCGTTCTACCAACTGAACTAAGGGCGTATTCCCAAAATTAATATGGGACCTCGGGATGACAGGATTTGAACCTGCGACCCCCTGCTCCCAAAGCAGGTGCGCTACCAAACTGCGCTACATCCCGGTACTTTTATTTTACCTTTCCTTTTTTAACAAGTCAAGGTTTAGTAAAACACCAGAAACCAGCGATCTAAAGTTAGTATTTAAGTAACAGATAGTAGCTTTCAGGAGTAAACCATTGCGCTGGTCTATTAAAGAACCCTTCTCTATGATATAATTTATGATAGAAATTTCGATTTCTTTTATTAATTAATTCTTAATTTTAAATTTAAAAAATATGTCGAGATATCGTGGCCCACGTGTCAAAATCGTTAAACGCTTAGGGACTCTTCCAGGTTTAACTAGAAAATCTCCTAAAAAGCGTCCAAATCGAAGTAGATTATCACAATATGGTATTCGACTTTGTGAAAAACAAAAATTACGTTATCATTACGGTTTAAGTGAGCATCAATTGCTTCGCTACGTAAAGAAAGCTAAACAAGCTAGCGGTTCGACAAGCCGTGCGCTAATGAAAAGTTTAGAATTACGCCTTGATAATATTGTTTTTCGTTTAGGTTTTGCTCCTACAATTGTAGCAGCTCGCCAATTAATTAGTCATGGCCATATTACGGTTAATGGTAAATTATTGGATATCC
>WTHL01000204.1 GCA_011523155.1 Synechococcus sp. PL34863bin_39
GCCACGGTGGACAGGCCCACGCATGGCCATGGAGCGCTGCGGAACCCGATCCAGGCCCGCGGCAGCGCCGACCCAAGGGGGATGCGTTCCCGCGTCGTGGCATGGGCTTGCTCACGGAAGGGGCCCAAGCCGCTCGAGAAGATCGACCGCGATCGTGGGGCCCACGGGAAGAATGGAGAGGCGATTGCCGCGTCGCACGACGGCGAGCTGTTCCGGGGTGTATGACGCTTTCAAGGCATCAAGGCTGAGCATGGTCTTGAATTCACCCACATACCGGAGTCGAACGCAGTCCCAGCGAGGGGCCTCCACGTTCGATGCAGCATCGTGATATTTCGATCCAGGGTCAAATTGCGTCGGGTCGACGACATTCAGTTCCGTCACCTCCATCAATCCAACGATGCCGGGAGGCTTGCAGTTTGAGTGGTAGAAAAAAGCCCTGTCTCCAACGGCCATAGCGCGCATGAAGTTGCGTGCCTGGTAGTTGCGGATGCCATCCCAGAGCGTTGTGGATTCATCTCTTAGATGATCAATTCCGTACACATCCGGCTCGCTTTTCATCAACCAATACTTCGGCGAGCTCATCGGGACCTGGATTATTAAGACCTGATTTGACTCACCTTAACCCCTGTAATTCTGATTGATCCCTGTCTGGAGAAGCTGGATGCTTCTGGCAGGTGCGGATGTCGGACAAGCACAACTGCCTTGTTTAGTCGTTGCTTTGTGCTGCCTTCACCAGAGACCGGAAGTGCTCTCCTCGCGCTTCAAAGTCGGTGTACTGATCAAAGCTTGCGCAGGCTGGCGACAGCAGCAGGGATCGGGCCCGATGTCGCTCTCCAACACCGAGGGCACCATCGAGAGCGGAAGGGAGGTCGTTCTCAATCAGGAGATCACCGCGAAAACCGGCCGCTGAAATCAGGTTGTGGAGTTCCCTGGCGCCCTCGCCAAACAGGGCGATGGCACAGGCCCGTTGCTTTAGGAGTGCGATCCACTCGCTTGCATCACCTTGCTTCGTTTGTCCTCCTGCAAGGACAACGGCCGGGAAAGGGACGGAACGCAGACCGACGGCTGCGGCGTCATAGTTCGTCGCTTTGCTGTCGTTGTAGGCCTGCATGCCTGCAATCAGGCCCAGGGGTTCAAGGCGGTGCGGGACACCCTTGAAGCTGCGCAGCCCAGCTTCAATCACCTCCGGCTGCAGGCCTGTGAGCAGAGCTGCAGCCGTGACCAGCAACATGTTCTGGCGATTGTGCGCTCCTGGCAAGGCCAGCGCGTCAGCGGGGAACAGGCGTGTGCTCGCGTTCCTCACCCAGTGCGCCTGATCGATCCACAGTGAACACGGCATCACCGGTTCAGGCTTCGTGCTGACCCATGTGGCATTGCTGAGGTGTTGCTGATAGCGCTGAAGATCAGGGTCATCGCCATTCAGAACGGCATGGTCCGATCGCTCCAGTAATCCCTGTTTGATGGCGCGGTAAGACTCCAGTGTTCCGTGCCTTTCGAGGTGATCAGGGGTGAGGGTGGTCCAGATGCCGATTTTCGGCGCCACGCTTTGAGCCGCTTCAATCTGATAACTGCTCATTTCCATCACCACCCAGTCCTGCCTGGGAAGGGATGGATCTTTCGCCAGAAGCGCCAGTTCAGCGGCTGAAAATCCCACGTTGCCAGCCATCGGAGCCTGGAGCCCCCCATGGCTGAGCACGTGGTGCAGCAAATGGGTCACCGTTGTCTTGCCATTGGTGCCCGTGATGCCGATCCAGGGAGTGTCACCGAGGGATCTCCAGGCCACCGCCATTTCGCCACAGACCGGAACACCGCGGTCTCTCAGTCGATTGAGTGTGGGGTGCGTCCAGCTGATCCCGGGGCTGATCACCACCCGATCGAGTGGCCCTTGCCAGGTTGCAAAGGGATCAGGGTCGAGGGGGCAACCCAGGCGGACATCGACCCCGACCTCCCGAAGTCTGTCCACGTCAGGCGTTCCGCTGGGCTTGGACTCCAGAACGGTGACGTCGTGCCCCTCAGCGTGCAGCAACCGCGCCGCACCAAGCCCTGATCGGCCCAGTCCAACAACCGCGATCGAGGACATCTGAACTCCTGATTTCATCAGGGAAATGGGCGATACTGGATTTGAACCAGTGACTCCTACAATGTCAATGTAGTGCTCTACCCCTGAGCTAATCGCCCGCAACGATCACAGTGGTGTGATTGCGGCAGCGCCTTTCTGGCGCGAAAGGAATGTAGCAGTCGGAGCTCGAGGGCTGGTCAACCGTGGGCCTCAGCTGCGTTCCATCACGATGCGCCAGCGTTCCCGCTTGGTGCGGTCCGTCGCGATGATTTCCAGGCTTCCACGGTCCTGCAGCTGGAGACGATCGCCGATGCCGATCTCCTTGCTTGCCTGACGGATGGGCGTCCAGTTCAGCCTCAGGCGCCCGTGACGAATCTGCTGGACAATCTTGGCCCGGGACAGGCCAAATCCCGCCGAGGCAATCGCATCGAGTCGGCATGACGCCTCCACGCTGGTGATCGTTTTCGGAACACGAACAGCCGGCAGCTGCAACAGATCGAGTGGACATGTTTCCAGGCGAATCTCAACGTCACGCACCTGCCCGCTGCGGCCATGGAGCGTCGTCGCCGCTTCGGTTGTGCAGATCGCCTGAGCTCCGCGGTCACCTCGGATCCACAGGTCACCCAGTGCTCCTTCCGCGATGCCGAGCGCCTCGATGGCCCCGCGCATCTCATGGGGTTCAACAGGGTCGAAGAGAAAATTTCCCTCCACTTCGAGGCCAACCAAAGGCGCCGTGACGTTCTCGTCAGCGATGGCATCGTTGTGGCTGATCAGCAGCCGTTGGCGCTCGGCCCCGGGCCAGCCACCGGCGCTGTTCAGGCGAAGCTCGGTCAGAGACGACAGACGATCCAGGGCCTCCTCGCGGAGGGGTGCCGTGAGGAAAGGAGACCAGATTGGCTGCCAGGTGCGGAGCGCCGTTTCAGCCAGGCCAAGAATGGCGCGGAGGCCGTCGGGATCCCGGGATCCAGCCAGTAACTCATCCTGGGGGAGCTTCACAGGTCGTTGAGGCGAACAACCTGCAGTGGGCGTGCGCTCTGGAGCAGTTGCCAGGGAGGTTCGATCCCCGTCGGTGTCTCCACCACCAGGAGCCAGCGGTTCTCCTCATGGCGGTTGCGAAGGATTCTCACCCCATCCTCGTTATCGGACGGAACGCTCGCTGCCGCCGCATAGCTCCCCATGAAGCCTGCACCCATTCCCAGCAGGCCACCGATCACCGGCTGCCCCCAGGGGCCAAGTCCGGAGAAGGTTTGCAGTGTGGTGATCTGAGTGAACGTCAGGCCCGCGAGAAAGCCGAAAGGGAGAAGCCAGCGCGCCATCGAGCGTTGCCGACGGTCGCGTGCCGTTTTGGGATTCAGGAGATCCACCGAGCTGAATGCGACGCCCTCGTCGCCCCCCTTGGCAGGGGGGACGAGCAGGCAGCGTTGAAGGGGGACCGCATTGGCCCGTAACTTCTGTTCGAGCGATGTTGCGGCTGTCTGTTCCTTCAGCACAAGAACGCAGACGGGCATTGCCGGATCCCCAGGGGAGTCTGATTCTGACCTGCAGCCCTGTCCTTACAGTGGCTCACGGCTGTCTTTCGCCGGTTGATGACAAAAGTTCTGGTTTCCGACCCCATTGATCAGGCCG
>WTHL01000300.1 GCA_011523155.1 Synechococcus sp. PL34863bin_39
CGCTGCTGAATGGTGGTGGTCATGAGAACGGAAAAGAAGGTCTCCGAAGAGACGGGTACGGAAGGGCAGGAAATGCCCTGCCAACGCCACTGTAACGGAAGATTGAGCGCTGTAACGCTTCCGCAATCATTTCCTCATCAAGCTGCGGAATCGCGCGCTGCAACGGGTCGTGATGAAGAGACATTGCGAATTCGCCTGAAGCAGGCGCCCTGAACAGGCCCCGAGACCCCGGAAAGTCTTAAGGTTCATTTGTCGCATATGAGGCTTAGATTGGTATTGATTCAATGGCTGCAGGCCGGGCAACGCCTGGAAGAGACCGTCCCGATCCAGCAGGCGCGTCGTCGTCGGCTCGAACTGGAAGCGCAAGGTGCTGTTGTGTATTGGAGTGAAAGGCTGGCCCACCACGGTTGAACCAGCAGACTGGAGATCGCTGCAGGCCGTCATGACCAGGGCTCAATCGATGCAAGGACGACAGCGTCGCCTGTGCCGCTTCGGATTGACCGGTCTTCTTGGCGTCCTGGCCTGTGGCTGCAGTCCCAACCTGCAGCCCCCGGAGGCCATCAACCAGACCGAGGCGATCAAGCGCCTTGATGCCCGCCTCCAGACACTGGAGAGGCGCATCGGCTCCACGGCGGACGACAAGACACCGCCTGGACCGGTGACCTCCCTGACGCTTCGTCTGGGCACCGTTGACGACCGTCTTCGCATCTACTGGGAGGACGGCAGCACGACGAATCTCCCCTGCACCGAGGAGCAGAACACGTGGGTATGCGGTTGAGGGCCACTGCGGGGCTCTGCGTCCTGATCAGCCTGGTTGGTGGTGCAGCCGTCACGATGCAGGCAGGTCAGGCGATGCCACGCTCCCAGACCCGTGCGGCAAATCTGGCGCGCATGCGAGCTGAATCCCTGAATGGGGGGATTGCCCAGTACAGGGCCGACCGCTGCATGTACACCACGGGGGCGCCGGCCTGCCTCCTCAAAACAACCACCGAGACCTATGTCTTCCGCTTTCGCGGTGGTCCCCCTGGATGGCAGCAGCAAACCGGACGCGAGCCCACCGTGCTGACCACCGTGACGGTGTCCCGGGATGGTCAGACCATCCGAGCGGTGAGCAATACGCCCGTGGCAACACGTTGACAAGGCCGAACGGTGCAATCACCACTGAGGAGGCAAGACTCCTCACACCATGCGCTTGATTCAGTCCGGGACCGCAGCACTCAGCCTCTGTGGCGCCGCTGCCCTGTCAGCCCTGGCACCAGGTCTGGTGCAGGCCAGCATTCCAGCCGCCCAGATCCGCGCCCTGAACCTTGCCCGCAACACGGCTGTCACAGACAACGGTGGACTGTCCACTTACAGGCCGGAACCGTGCATGTTCAGAACAGGCGACGGGGGTGGCGACTGTCTCGTGAACAAAAGCCACGCGGGATACACCTTCAGTTTCCTGGGCGGGCGCCCCGGCTGGCCGGAAGACGGCAGCCTTCCGACCACGGAAACCGAGATTCAGATCTCCGCCGATGGCCGCAGCGTTGATGCCGTGATCTACAACGGCGTCCCGCGCTGATCCCCGAGAGCCAACACGGCCGAAAGGGCCTCTGAGGCCTGCGGCGTCAGAGGCCAGGTCTCACGAACGGTGAGGCTGAGAGCGATCCCTTTCTCTCCATAAGCGGCCTCATTAATGAAGACAGGGACCTGTCCATCAGGTCCGTGGTAGCGGATCACCTGTCCGTCGGGCTTCAGGAACAGCGGGTCGCCCTCCACAAGGGGGATCCAGTCCTTTCCCTGACGCTCGGGATGAATACAGGCTTCTGGCTGACCCGTGGCATCCCGTGGCAGATCAAGACTGCCGAGATGGCGATGCACAACGAGAGCAGGTGGACAGCGGAGCTCACCGCGATGCGCCTCCGCCAACACCTCCAGACAGGCCTGGAGGCAGAGACGCGTCTGGTCCACGGTGCTCGCATCGAGGACCATCTGTGGCACCGGTCCGATCTCGATCACCAGACCGCAGGGCCAGCGCTTCACCAGGAAGCCCTCCTGGGTGTGATCCGCTTCATGCAGATACACAGGCAGACCAAGTCGCTGCTGAACAGCCGCAGCAAAGGCCAGGTCGGCGGGCCGGCGGTCGTACACCACCAGTGAACTGCCCATGGAGGCCGTGGTGCTGTGCAGATCGATGACAACGTCGCAACTCTGGGGCCCATGCAGTCCGTAGCGGTTGAGCAGATCCAGTGCCCGATCCATCTCCCGGTCCACAGCCCCGACAGCGTCCGCAAGCGTCTCCGCAGACGAGGCAGCTGCCGAGAGAAGATCCGGCCTGAAACTGCGGTTCAGATCGCGGTCGAGGTAGCGCCGGCCCTGCGCACGGGCGGCGGGGTTCCCGATCACCGTCTCGACCTCGAGACCACAGGAACGAATCAGGGCCGGATCGCGCTCCCACTGGTCAATCAGCCAGGGGGCATTGATTTCATTGCCATGGGTGCCGGCCACCACCAAAACCCGCGGGCTTGCCATTCACCACCTGCCAACCCATCCAGACTGGCACTGATCTCCCCATGAGCCCATGGCCATTCCGCCTCTGGTCGTCGCCGCCGCACGGAATGGCTGGCACTGGCAGTGGCTGCGACTGATGCAGGGCCTGGGGCCAGCGGATGCGGAAGGCCGCTACACCCGCCCCCCCAGTGACCAGCTCGCGGTGGCAGCCCTGTCAGAGGACGAGTTGAACAACAGGAGCCCGGAGCATCGGCCTCGCCTGATCATTGGACGCAGTTGTCCGTGGGCCCATCGCACCTGGCTGGTGCACCGTCTCCGCCGCCTCGAGGGCTCTCTCACCCTGCTCACGGCAACGGCTGACCATCGCGGCGGGCGCTGGAGCCTTGAACCACCGTGGTTGAACTGCCCATCACTGCTGGATCTGTACAGAACATGCGGCACGCCGCCGAACCATCGCGCCACCGTCCCTGCGCTGGTGGACCCCGGCATGACGTCGTCGCCAGCACCTCGACTGCTTGGGAATGACAGCGCTGCGCTCTGCGAAGCACTGAACAACTGGCCAGCCGACGCCGATGCGATGGATCTGGCACCCAGCGGCCTGACCGAGGACATCCGACGCTGGCAGGACTTGCTTCAGCCAGCCGTCAACGATGGGGTGTACCGCTGCGGCTTTGCGCGAAGCCAGCAGGCCTACGACGAAGCAAGCCGAGACCTGTTCGCGGCTCTGGATCAGGTGAATGCAGCCCTGCGGAAGTCGGGCCCCTGGATCTGTGGCGAGGAGCTGACCCTCGCCGATGTGCGCCTGTTCCCGACTCTCATCCGATGGGAGCTGGTCTATCAACCTCTCTTCGGCTGCAGCGCGACACCCCTCTGGATGTACCCGGATCTCTGGGCCTGGCGGCAGCGTTTCCACGCCTTGCCTGGGGTCGCCGAAACGTGCGACGGGGAGGCGTGGCGAGCCGACTACTTCGGAGCCCTGTTTCCTCTGAATCCTGGCGGGATCATTCCGAAGGGACCCGACCTGGGCAGACTGATGGCAGGAGCTCCTGCGGGCCATGACCACAGCTGACCCTCAGTTCGAAGGTGTGTACGGGCCTTACACAATCACGGACATCGATCGCCGCGATGTCCAGCGCTATCGACTGGCACTGCTGGCAAGCGGGGTCGCACTCACC
>WTHL01000145.1 GCA_011523155.1 Synechococcus sp. PL34863bin_39
GACACCGATCCGCAGCTGACGCGACCGCTTGAGGATCAGTGGCTCGCTCTCCAGCCTGAAGTGCGGCGCCAGGCCGTCCAGTCCATGGCCGGAAATTATGTGCGCCTGCCCAGGGGGGAGGACCTGCAGCTCGTGGCAGAACAGCTTCTGAGTGAAACGGATCTCGATCAAGCTGATGAAGAGCTTCCCAACCCGCAAAGGATGCTTGCCCCCTTACTGCTGGATCAGCCTGTTCTCGTGGATGGACAGCTCCTTCCCTCGGATCATCCCCGTGCCCTCCTTCAGCTTGAAGCCCTGGTGACCAACTGGCTGGTTCGGAATGCTGAGCTGATCACATCGGAATTGCTCGGACTCTGCGGCGAATGGCCGGAACTGCGCCGTTACCTGCTTGAAGAGCGTCTGATTCCGACCCGTGAACTCGAACGCATGCGCAACCAGCTCAACAACCAGTCGCGCTGGCAATTGTGGATCGAACGACCGGTGAGGCTCTACGAAAGCCAGCGCCTGCTGTATCAGTTGCGTTCCGGACGGATCGAACCACTGGTGCTGATCGAACCGCGTGACCAGGAACTGCGGCAGCTGGGCTGGTGGCAACAGCAGGTGGCCTTGCTGCTCGAAGCACGCGATGCCATCGCTCCCCAGATGCAATCACTGATCCGGCGCATCGGCGATCTGATGGTGGTGCTGCTCACCCGGATCATCGGGCGCTCCATTGGTCTGATCGGCCGTGGTGTGGCCCAGGGCATGGGCCGACCGGTGAGGCGTTAAGCCATCGGACAGGGCTGAAGGTCAGAATGCCGCCTTTGCAGCAGAGCTCCATGGCCTGTCCGCTTCGCTTCGTCTTCGGTCTGGTCATGGTGTTGCTCACCCTGGCGACTCCGGTTCAGGCCAGCCTCAGCAGCGACAGCTACGACGGCAACATCTATGCGTTGTACGCGGGCAACGGCTCACTGGTTCCACCCGCGACAACCCTCAAGGATTCGCTGGCGGCGGGGAGAACCAGCGTTCTCGTCTATTACCTCGATGACAGCAGCACCAGCAAGACATTCGCCCCGGTGGTCTCGGAGCTGCAGCGGTTGTGGGGGCGCTCCATTGATCTGATGCCGCTGACGACCGATGGCCTTCAGGACCGGACGCCCTCCGGTTCGGATGACCCTGGGACCTACTGGCATGGCCTGATTCCCCAGGTGGTGGTCCTCGATGGATCGGGTCAGGTTCGGCTCGATGAATCCGGTCAGGTGCCCCTTGATGCGATCAATCAGGCCATCAGCGAAGCCACAGGACTCCCCGCGCCGGAGGGGGTGAGCACAACGCTCAGTTTCAACGAGCTCAACACGGAGGTGCAGACGCGCTGATCACGGGCCTCGAACCGCTTACGCTGCGCGCCTGATCCCCCCGGCCCTTGGTCGACGACCGCATGGACGTGCTGCTCCTGATCCTTCTGGTCCTGGGGCTGGGGATTCTCTGGTTGGAGGCCCGGCATCGCCTCAGACCGGCCTCTCCGCTTCAACTCAGGGCCACCGACTGGAGCGTGCAGTGCGAGGGCATTCACCTGCATGTGGAGGGATGGCTCGAGATCAGCAATCCCCATCCTCGGATGGAGGTGTTCGTCCCCGAAATCAACGTCAGACCCGTGTTGCTCGGGACGACCCGTCTGGAGGCGCTTCAACCTCAAGTCCGACTGACGGCAGATCATCCCGACGAGAACCCACGTGACGACGGGTACTGGGCTGCCTACATCGTCAAGGGTGGAAAGACGACACGGCTGAAAGTGGAGATCGCCATCAGCTCCCGCGACGGTATCAATGCTGCCCAGGACATCGACACCCTCTGGGCAGATGTTGACTGGGTCAACTACGGCCCCTTCGGACGCCTGCAGCGCCGCCAGGGTGTCGTTGTTCCGCTTCGCCGACCCAAGGTGATCACTGCTGAAGCGGCACGGTTCCGCCAGGGCGATCACTGCTCGGTGCTGCCGATCCGGACCCATCTGCTCGGACCACTTGATGACACCGTTGAGGTGTTGAACACTTACGCGGGCCATCTGGTGCAGCCGGGTGACGTTCTCACCATCGGCGAGACACCGGTTGCCGTGATTCAGGGTCGGTACGCCCACCCCGCCACCGTCGATCCGGGCTGGTTGTCTCGACTGCTCTGCAGAGCCTTTCATCCCACCAGCAGTCTGGCGACAGCCTGCGGCCTCCAGACCCTGATCGATCAGGTGGGGCCCACCCGCGTCTTGCTGGCCTGGAGCCTTGGATTGATCCTGAAACTGCTGGGTAGCCCCGGCGGCTTCTACCGACTGGCCGGGCGCCAGGCCCGTCTGATCGACGATGTGACCGGCACGACGCCTCCCTATGACCAGACCATCGTGCTTGGCCCCGACCAACCCGAACGACTCTGCGAAACGGCCGCACGGACCCTGGGTGTGGCGGTTGCCATCGTGGATGTGAATGATCTGGGCCGGGTCAAGGTGCTGGCCAGCAGCGCAGGCTGCGATCACGCCCTGCTTGAGAGGGCGCTGCGCCCGAATCCTGCCGGCAACGCCAACGAACGGACACCCCTCGTGCTGGTGAGGCCAGTCTCCTGAACGCAGAGGCCGAAATCGGGGGATACATTGTGGTCACACGCTGATGAGGTGGGGGAGGTGGAGTCATCCGGCAGCGCACTGCGGGTGGAGCCTCTGAGGGCCGCTCATCTGACCTGGCTTCAGGCCAGTGACCAGGCGCCCCTCCTTCCCAGGCTCCAGTCCTTCCTGATCAGAGGCTGGATCGCCCAGGCGGAGAACCTGATGCCGGGCCTGCTGGTCAGCCGGCAGCCCCTTGCCCTCGTCGCCCATGAAGATCACTGTCTTCGCACCCTGCTGCTGATACGCCCCCATAACCGTCAGGGCAGCTGCTGGCGTCTGGAACTGCAACCGCTGACGCCTGCCCGCAGTGTGAGTGAAGGGGGCGTGATGCGCGAGTTGTTCCAACTTGCGCTGCTCGGAGCCCATGCCCGTTCACAAAGCTGGGTTGTGCGGGTCAGATGCTCCGATCAGGTGCAGATCGCTGCACTGCGTGAACTGGGTTTCCAGCCGATCCGGACCCTGCGACGCTGGCGCCCACCCAGTGGATCCAAGACCAAGGGATCCGATCGCTCCGCCATCGCGGATCTGCCCAGGGGATGCCGTTGGGCCGGCATCGACCGTCGCACCGCGTCGGTTCTGTGGCCTCTGGATCAGGCCTCGACGACCAGTCATCAGCGCCAGATCGTTGATCGACAACCCATTGATCTGCTCGACCAGGCGGGTCCCGGCAGCGGCATGCTTCTGGTGGATTCCGAAAAGGAATCAGGGGGACCCAACTCCCGGGAGGTTGCCATTGCCGGTCTCGTCCGGCATCAACGCAGCGATGGCGAACAGGTGCTCGAGATCCTGCGAGAACCTGCCTGGGATGAACGACTGCAGAACGCCCTGCCTGCCCTGATGCAGCGCCTTGCTGCAGACCACCCCAGGGTCACGGTTGTGTGCAATGGCGATGACGGCATCGTCTGCGATCGGATGAACCAGCTGGGATGGTCATCCCGCGACGATGAGTTGCTGCTGGGACGAAGCCTCTGGCGACGGCAGCAGAACGGACGGTTGCTGCAGGCCACCCGACCTCTCGAGTCGATG
>WTHL01000223.1 GCA_011523155.1 Synechococcus sp. PL34863bin_39
GGTCTGCACGTGCTGATCGAGAAGCCGATCGCTGCCAGTCAGGAAGAGGCGACGGCCCTCATCGCGGCGGCGGATCGCCAGGGTCGTTTGCTCCAGGTGGGGCATATCGAACGCTTCAATCCCGCATTCCGCGAACTCACCAAAGTGGTGGCGAACGAGGAGGTGGTGGTGCTCGAAGCCAGGCGCCACAGCCCTCATGGTGATCGGGCCAACGACGTCTCGGTGGTGCTTGATCTGATGATCCACGATCTCGACCTTGTGCTCGAACTCGCCCAGGCCGAGGTGGTGAGTCTGGCTGCAGCCGGGGGTCGCAGCGCCGAAGGACCGATTGACTACGTCAACGCCACCCTCGGCTTTTCGAATGGAGTGGTCGCCAGCCTCACGGCCAGCAAGATGAGTCACCGCAAGATCCGCAGCCTCAGTGCCCACTGCCGATCAAGCCTTGTGGAGACCGATTTCCTCAATCACAACCTCCATATCCACCGCCGTGCCCATGAGTGGTACTCCGCGGATCATGGGGAACTGCTTTACCGCAATGACGGCTTCATCGAGGAGGTCAGCACCACGTCGATCGAGCCCCTCTACGCGGAGCTCGAGCATTTTCTTCAGTGTGTGCGTGGCCGAGAAACTCCCGCAGTGGATGGGCTGCAGGCGTCCCGTGCCTTGCGTCTTGCTGATCTGATCGAACATGCCGTGGAGCATCCGGGGATCGGCGTCCCCCTGACGGATCCGATCTGAGACAGGGCGCTGAAACGCGCCGGCGTTCGATCGTTCACACCAGGCCCTCGTCCTTGGCCAGCTCCCGCAGGGCAGCGATCTGCCAGTTGCGGCAGACCGCTGGAGATGATCGATAGAACTGGTCCCATGCTGCGGCCTTGTGGTTGCCGTAGTGCGCCGGATCCTGTGCCGGGTTCTCGCATTGCCAGCCCACCCGGACGGCATGGCCAATGACGACGTCGAGGGCGATGTCGTCGTCGAAGTGAACGTCTGGATTGGTCGCGGTGAAGGCCATCAGTGACAGCAGGCACTCGCAGCACAGCTGGCGATATTCCGGTGCATCGATCCGTCCGAGCAGCTGTTCAACCTGCGCCGCGAAATTCCGTTCGCCCGGGGTGGTCTCCAGCAGCAGTGCACTCGTCAGGCGGTTGCGACGTTCGAGCTTGTCGCCGATCACCAGACCTCGGCAATGGTTCAGCAACGACCAGATGCCGGCGTGGAAATCCCTTGGCACCCGCTGCAGTGAGCCCAGGCGGATCCGGTGCTGCAGCCAGTCCCCTCCACTGGGTTGTTCATCGAGCGGGGCGGGGACCGTCCACTGCACCGATCCGCGCAGATGCAGCTGCTCATTGCGTTGCAACGCAGCCCGGGCATGTTCCAGATCGGCCAGAACGGCCCGCAGACGCACGCCGATGGCATGGGGAGGCTCGCTGCAGAGCGCCTCGAAGCCTTCGTCCTGACTGCACTGATGTTCGACTGCCAGTTCCGAGGTCAGCAGGAGCAGCAGCTGCCCGAGCTGCAGCGTCAGCGTGCCCTTCAGGATCTGGGGCTGTCGCCGCGCCAGGCCGTCGAGAGCAAGCAGGAGTTCCTGCTGCAGGCTGCTTTCCCGGGCATCACGTCCGCAGGTGCGGCGGATCAGGCCAGCGATGGTTCCGCTCCCTAATGGACGGATGAGGCTGGACTCAGCGCTGTAGCTGCGGCCCACAATCACGGTCTTCTGGCGGGCGAGAAGGTCGATCAGGGCGTCCTCCAGCTGGGGATGCACCAGTTGCAGCACACCGGCACATCGCCGGACCACGTTCCAGTCCTGCTGCTGCAGACCACGGCGGTAGATCTCCTCCGCCACGGTGCGCAGGCCGATCCTGCTTCCTTGCGGACCTTCCAGTTCGGCATCGCCCCCCCGGAGACGCTGCAAGAGTTCAAGCACTTCGGCCTGCTCCCGCAGCGATGCACTGGCCCAGAGGCGATCACAGAGCTGCGCTGAGGAGATGTCATCGAGTTCCTGCTCCTGGGCGGCCGTGAGGTCCTCCAGGTCGGTTGACTCCTGAAGCAGGCTGGTCAGGTCGATGCCTGATTCGCTGTAGGCGATTCCCTGCGTGCTCTCGGCGCCCTTCATCGGCAGGGTCACCCATTGCCCCTGGTCAGCCAACGCGTCGAGAGGGCCACACAGCACGGAGATCCCGTCAATTTCCCCACTGCAGAGCCGCTCGGCCAGGGCGAGAACGGTGCCGGGTGCTTTCTGGAAGACGGCTTCCGGCACTGGAATCAGGAGCAGGGGGGAGCCGTCGCCCCGCCAGTGTCGTTGCAGCAGATGGAGCTCGTTGAGCACGGTCTCCACGAGCTGACTGGGATCGTCGGCCAGGTAGAAGTTGTCGTCTTCCAGAACGGCTGGGGGAAAGGCAAGCGACTCATCTCCACGCCGGTAGAGGCGCGCGGTCACCGATGACTCCATTCGCATGGGTGGGTGGCCACTGAGTCCGAGACCTGCATTGGCCCCGACGGGGCCGAGGTACTGCTTGAGGGCGGCTGAAGGACGCACCCTCACGGATCCGCCAGTCGGTTCTGAGGCGGGGAAGCCGTGATCACGCAACATCTGGGCCTGATCGGGCGTTGCCGGCAGCAGTGCCACCAGCACGCGATCCGCACCCAGGGCCGATGCATGGCGCCGGCCGCAGGGATCGAGATCCGCGGGACACAGCAATCCGTCCAGCAGCATTTCCCCGAGCCATGTGAGGCTCTGGGTCCAGAGCAGCGGCACATTGTCATTGGCCTGGCGCTGCTGACTGCCGGGCTGATCGCGCTCCGCTTCGAGGGCTTCCGCGGGAACGACGTAGAGCTCGGGATACAGCCGTTCGCCGTTGTGCTCCACCGCAAGGGGCTTCAGGCGTTCATGCCACTGACGAGCCTCCTGCCAGCGTTCCTCACAGCAGGCCGTCAGCAGTTCGTAGGCCAGAAAGAGGGGCCACTCCGATTCGATTCCTTCAAACGTTGCCAGTTCGTCGCGCTCGTAATGCAGGCGACTGACGTCCTCGACGACTGTCTGGTGGCCATCCCGACGGAAGCGCTTGTAGCCGTAAGGACCTCCCAGGTCCCGGCGGATGCGCGCATAGGTCCGATCAACCAGCTGGCGATCCTCAATGGCCCAGGCTGGATAGCCGATCACCGACAGGCAGGCACTGTCGGACTCCTTGCTGGCGGATTCCCGCGGCAGCAGGGCGAGCAGGGCCCGACGAAGACGCACCAGGGAACCCTGGGGGATCTGCAGAGACGCCCGCCCGTCGCCGTGCTCGGCGAACAGATCCAGGCCTTCCAGGGCCTCGAGGGCTGCTTTGGCCATGCCAATGGAGCTGGCATTCCGTTCAGGAAGGCCATGGTTCCCCTTGTCACCCCGTTCCCAGATGCCGTAGTCGGGAATCCTGTAGGCCCGGGCGACGTAATAGATCAGGTTCTGGATGAAGTCGACCTCGTGGTGACTTCGCACCACCGGAAGTCCTCCTTTGGTGAGCTGCGCCAGCTGCAGGAGGAACAGCGAGGTGGCATCCAGCTGCAGATGGCCCCAGCCGTTGTCCGGTACCACCGTGTCACCGGTTGCGGTGTCGTATTTGGCATGCAGAGAGTCGAGCGGATGAAGCGTTTTTTTGAACTGCTCCACCTTCTGCGACTGGCGCATCATGGCGTTGAGAAGACCGCGCATCAACGCAATCACCCTCTGCTCGAGTTCCCAGCTGCGCGGTGTGCTCCTGCCATGCAGACGCCGGTGGGCCAGGGCAAGACCCCAGACACACTGGATGGAGTACACGCAGTCGCGGACCCAGGCATCGCCGTAATTGCCATGCACCGTGTGGGCGGTGCTGGCGGGAAGAAGGCCGGTGATGGGGTGCTGACGGCTCAGCACAACCCGTTCGATCGCTTCATCCAGGGCCTGCAGTTTGTTCAACCGCTCCTGCTGTCGATCGGTGGGGATGGACTGCGTCAGAACCATGACCTCCTGGCGTGCCGGCCTTAAATTCTCCCCTGTTGGCAGACCACGGATGGACACCGTCAGTACCGATCCGTGTGAGCCGAAGCGCTGTGATGTGCTGGGTGTCGGCGTTGATGCCTGCCGTGATGTGAAGGAAGCCGCCCTTGCCCTCCATGCGCGCGGCGGTGGGCAGATCGTGACGCTGAATGCAGAAATGACCATGTCGGCCCTGGCCGATGCGTCCCTTGGTGCCGCCTTCGCAGCAGCTGACCTGGTGATTCCGGATGGCGCCGGGGTCGTCTGGGCTCTGGCTCGGCAGGGAATCAGAGTTCCTCGAAGTCCCGGAATTGAGCTGGCCTGGAGCCTGCTGCAACATGCCGAACTCCAGCAATGGACGGTGGCGCTGGTTGGCGCCTCTCCTCAGGCGATGGGGCGGCTGCAAGTCCGGTTGCAGCGAGATCTGCCTTCTCTCCGTCTTGTTCTGGCGGAGCACGGATTCCAGCCGGTTGATGCCTGGCCCGACCTGGAATCGAGGCTTCTGGCCTTGAACCCTGATCTTGTCCTGGTGGCTCTGGGCGTGCCTCGTCAGGAAACCTGGGCGCAGCGTCTGCACCGCGGACAACCTGGTCTCTGGATGGGAGTCGGTGGCAGTTTTGATGTCTGGGCGGGGCTCAAGCAGCGTGCTCCGCGTTGGATGGGGCAACTCCGGCTCGAGTGGCTTTACCGCCTGATCCAGGAACCCACGCGTTGGCGTCGGATGCTCGCATTGCCAGCGTTTGTTCTTGCTGTGTTGCGTCGCCATCGCTGACGGTCTGAAGTTGTTCAGACGTCTTCACAGGCAACCCGTCAGCCACAAAAAATCGCATCACCGGCTGCAACGGTGATGCGATTTTGAACGGTTGCAAAAGGCGCTTGTGCGCGATCAGCGGAATCCCACCGAGGCTTGCCAGACAAAGGCCAGCAGGAGAAAGAAGACAGGAATGATCGGAAGGATGTCGACCAGGGGGCCGAATGCCTGGTAGGCCTCAGGAAGCTGTGCCAGCAGATCGAGCGAAGATGCGGCCATTCCGGCGGAGATGATGCGTTCAGCGGACGCTACCACGTGTGATGGGCTGGAGAGCTTGGATCCCAGGGAGCGAAATCCTCTGAAAAACAGCCATCCCGGATTGCGGCACCCATGGCGGTGGTGAAGCGGATCAGATGGGTGAGGTTGTGCAGGCTCAGGAGGGTGAGCCCGAGCAGTTCTTCGCTGCGAATGAGGTGATGCAGATAGGCCCTGGTGTGGCCCTTGCAGGCGACGCAGTTGCAGCTGGGATCGAGGGGTGTGTGGTCATGGCGGAACCGGGCATTGCGCAGATTCCAGCGTTCACCTCCCACCAGGGCCGTTCCGTGGCGCCCCAGGCGAGTCGGCAGCACGCAATCGAACAGGTCGATGCCGTTGGCAACCGCCACGGCCATTTCACGCAGGGTGCCGATGCCCATCAGATAGCGAGGGCGATCCTCGGGAAGCAAGGGGGTCACCTGGCGAACAATGCGATGCATGTCTTCCACGGGTTCGCCCACGCTCACGCCTCCGATGGCGATGCCCGGAAGATCGAACCCCGCAACGGCCCGAGCGCTCTGTTCCCGCAGATGTGGGAAGCAGCCTCCCTGCACAATTCCGAACAAGGCCTGATCGGATCGGTTGTGGGCCGTCACGCATCGCTCGAGCCAAGCATGGGTCCGTCGGTTGGCATCCTCGACATCGTTTTCAGTGGCTGGATAGGGCGGACACTGGTCGAACGCCATGGCCACATCCGCGCCCAAGGCCATCTGGATCTCCATGGATTTCTCCGGAGTCAGAAGGATGCGACTGCCATCCCGTGGGTTGCGGAAATCAACGCCGTGGTCATCAATGCGGTTGAGATCCGCGAGGCTGAACACCTGGAAACCACCTGAGTCAGTCAGCATCGGGCCGTTCCAGCCCATGAAGCGGTGCAACCCACCGGCTTCGGCCACCACCTGCTCACCGGGTTGCAGATGCAGGTGATACGTGTTGGAGAGAACCATTTGTGCACCGGTCTCTCCCAGCTGAGCCGTGCTGACGCCTTTCACGGTGGCCAGGGTGCCCACGGGCATGAACCGTGGCGTGTGGACAGGGCCATGCGGCGTTCGAAAACAGCCGCATCGCGCCTGGCTGTTTCGGCAATGGGCGTCAATCAGAAAGTCGAACACGGGCCAAACCCAGGCCATCCCTGACCCTACGGTGGAGGCTGACGCCCAATCCCCACCCGCTCGGATGCTTGCTGCTCCCGCCTGGCTGCGCAATCTCGCGGGGGCGTGGGTGTTTTATTCGATTCTGCCCGGGTTCCCTCAGCTGCAACCCAGGTTTGATCGCATCGCCCGCTTCGCCCCCTGGATCGGCCTCGTGATCGCTGGGCTGCAGACGATGCTGTGGCGCATCCTGCAATCCCTGGGATGGCCTCCCCTGGCCATGGTGCTGGTGGTGATCATCGTCGCTGTCTGGCTGACGGGCGGCCTCCACCTTGATGGCGTCATGGATACGGCGGATGGTCTGGCTGTTGCTCCGGACCGCCGTCTTGACGCCATGGAGGACAGTCGTGTCGGAGCCAGTGGCGTCCTGGCTCTTGTTGCGGTTCTGCTGCTTCAGGTCGCCGCCCTGGTCAGCCTTGCCGGTCAGTCCTTGGGGCTGATCCCCTGGGCCCTGAGTGCTGCGGCCTTCTGGGGGCGTTGTTCACCGCTCTGGGCAGTGCTTCGCTTCCCATACATCAAGGCGGATGGAACGGCAGGGTTTCACAGCAGGCACGCCAGGGGAGCGCGTGAATTCGTTCCCTCGCTGGTGCTGCTGCTCACGGCAGCGCCGCTG
The DNA here is from genome assembly GCA_011523155.1 of Synechococcus sp. PL34863bin_39. The sequence goes on from WTHL01000223.1 coordinate 6,825, forward strand.
CTCTGGGGGATGGGCCATGGCCTCCTGGTCGCCCAGCTGTGTCTGATCGGAAGCGTCACAGCTGCGCTGGTGGCCGAAGTGCTGGGGTGTCGGCTTGGCGGCCATACCGGTGACAGCTACGGAGCTGCTGTGGTGTGGACCGAGACCTTCACCTTGCTTCTGCTGGCGTTGTCGCTTCCCTGGTTGGTGCCGTCGGCAGTGTGAGGACGAAGGCATTGCCCTGTTCCGGCAGATCAGGGGCGACATCAGCGGGGATGCCAGCCAGTTCAAGGCTCCCACCGCGCTCCTCGGCCAGTTGGCGCGCCAGGGCCAACCCCAGGCCGCTGCCCGCGCGATCCATGCTTCGGCTGCCCCGCACGCCGCTGATAAAAATGCGCTCCCGCTCCGCGTCCGGGATGGCTTCTCCACCGTCCCAAAGGCAGAGTCCATCCTCGAGCAACCTCAGCCCGAGAGGGGTGCCAGGAGGGCTGTAGCGGAAGGCGTTCTCCATCAGATTGGCCAGGATTTCGGCGACCACGCCATCGGCAGCAGGGCGTGGTTGTCTCATCCATGCCGGCCATCGCGAGGGCCCCTCCCAGCGGCGTCCCTGCAGCGCTGCAGTCGCGCTGGCTCTCTCCGCCAACGGTGCCAGGAGTTCTTCCAGACAGGTCGGTGGTTGATCGGGCAGCACCGGCGGTAGCAGCAGCGGTGGTGTGTTGCTGTCCAGCAGCGTTCCTGGACGACCGATCTGGTCCAGCGCAGTGACGTAGCGATCGACCTGCCCCTGCTCCTGAAGCAGGTTTTCCACCAAGGCCCTGTGGTCACTGTCAGGATCCAGGCGTCGCAGCAGCAGTTGGGCGTAGGTGCGTAAAGCAGCCAGGGGATTGCGGAGCTGATGCACCATCAGGTTCAGTTGCTGGCGCTGCTGCTCCAGTTGTTCCGTGAGCCGGCCCCGTTCCAGATCGAGGCTCAGGCATTGGGCGAGCGCGTTGGCAGAGGCCTGCAGGCGTTGCTCGAGGTCGTCGCTCCACTCCAGATCCCTGAGGCGTTCAGCGCGTAGTGCTCCCAGCAGCAGGTTGCCGTCGCGCAGGGGATACCAGCGTCGTTCCGTCGAAGGTGTGCGCAGGTCAGGGTCAGCTTCGGCGGGAGGCAGCGGCAGTGTGGTTTCGGGCCACTGCATCACCATCTCCAGACTGGCGTTGTCGTCGCTCTGCCCCTGAGCTGTGTAAAGCACAAGCCGTTCGAGGGCCCCCGACGCTCTGAGGCTGCGGAGCTGCAGTGACGCGAGATGGAGGAAGCGTTCGGTCAATCCCATGAGCTCGAACGTGCTGACCGATACAGACGAGTGCAGGCCCGCAACGCTGGGGGGCTTGAAAAAATAGAAAAAAGTCTTAAGATCGGATGATCGACCGGCAGCAGACCGCCCCACGGCGGTTGATCACCGGCATCAGCCTGAATCCTGGTTGCATTTTCCTCGCAACCCAGGTTACAGCAGGGGTTGAACGTATTTCGCCTCTGCTTCCGCCGGCTTTGGTCGGCTGACCTGATGCGGGCGCCCTGCGGAGTTTTGTTTTGTCAGCTCCGTCAGCCGCTCTTGCTGCTGAGGTCAGGACTTCGTCCCTTTTGCCCTCTCAGTGTCGTCCTTCCCGGGCGTCTTAATCTTTTATGTCAAAAAAGCGCAAGCGCATCAGCCGCCGCCGCCTGGCGGGACAGCGTGTCCTGGCCCATGTGCCCACCTTTCACCTGGAAACCGGTGAACACAAGCCTGTCACCGCAGCGCGTCGCTACATCGCCGAAGGTTCGATCACTCCTCCAGCCCTGCTCCGCGTGCGCCGCAACGAGCACACCACGGATCATTTCTTCTGGGGTGAGAAGGGCCTGTTCAGTGCTCAGTACGCCGAGGAGAACCATTTCCTGTTCCCCTCGCTGCGCGCCATTGTCGACAAGGTTGGTGAAGACGTGATGTTTGAGGGGCTGGAGCTCGCCTCGGACGACTGGGAAGAAATGGAAGAGTACGAATACGCCTTCGTCTGATCCGCCCGGCAACTTTCAGCTCGGCCCTCGAGTTCCGGCTCCTTGCAGCCAGGACTCGAGGGCTTCGTTGATCACGGGAAAGAGGGTCTCGGGAACGGTGTGGCCTCCGTCGAAGGTCCGCAGCCGGCAGGTGGCCTCTGATGGACTCAGCCGTCGTTGGAGCTCCTCTGCGGCTTGGCATGGCACGACCTCATCACTCCGGCCATGGAGCAGGAGTACAGGCGGTCGCTCCATTGGTGGGGTCCAGTCGGGGTGTGGATAGCCACTGCAGGCAACCACCCCAGCGAGGGGAAGCTCACATCCTGCATCCAGTGCCATGGCTGCTCCCTGGGAAAACCCCAGCACCACGGTTGATTGCAGAGGAATGCTGTGCTCAGACAGTGCGATCAGGCGCTGACGCAAGGCTGCCTTGGCAGCAGGCACCGCATCCCAGGCAGGAGGGAAGAGGCCATACCACTGGCGCCCGCTTCCCTGTGGATGGGGTTCGGGCGCGGCCAGTGCCACCAGATCCAGGGATACCCTGCAACCTTCAGCCAGGGTTTGGCCCAGCATCAGCAGATCGTCGGCATCAGCGCCCCAGCCATGCAGCAGCACCAGACGGGTGTTGGCCTCGCGCTTTGTCGCGAGGCGAAGCAGGTCCTGGTTCTCCATCGGTCTTGGGAGGCGGCAGCGTTGCTGCGTAGGTTGGCTCAGGACTGATCTAGCTCTGATTTCATGGCACCGTTCGCCCTGCTGAGCGTTTCCGATAAGACCGGTGTGGTGGCGTTGGCAGAGGCCCTGCATCGTCAGCACGGCTATCAGCTGCTGTCCAGCGGTGGCACGGCCAAGGTGCTTCAGGAGGCAGGACTGCCCGTGACCAAGGTGGCTGAGCACACCGGCGCCCCCGAAATCCTCGGCGGTCGGGTCAAGACGCTCCACCCTCGCGTTCACGGTGGAATCCTGGCCCGGCGAGACGATGCCAGTCATCGGGCCGACCTTGACCATCAGCAGATTCCCCTGATCGATCTGGTGGTGGTGAATCTCTATCCATTTCGGGAGACGGTCGCCCGTGCCGATGTCACCTGGGATCAGGCGATCGAAAACATTGATATCGGCGGACCTGCCATGGTGCGTGCGGCCGCCAAGAACCATGCCGATGTGGCGGTTCTGACCAGCCCGGATCAGTACGACGCCGTTCTCGCTGCGCTCCAGGCCTCCGGCGGGAGTGTTCCGGCCGCCCTGCGACGTCAGCTCGCTCTGCAGGCCTTCCAGCACACCGCCGCCTACGACACCGCAATCAGCAACTGGATGACTGCGCAGGTGGAGAGCGATGCGGCGCCATGGCTGGATGCCGTTCCTCTCAGGCAGACCCTTCGCTACGGCGAGAATCCACATCAGCAGGCCCGCTGGTACAGCCAGCCGAAACAGGGTTGGGGGGGTGCCGAGCAACTGCAGGGCAAGGAGCTGAGCACCAACAACCTGCTGGACCTCGAGGCGGCGCTTGCCACGGTGCGGGAATTCGGTTTTGGGACCACAGGTCAGCACCAGGCGCAGCAGCCCGCCGCTGTCGTGGTCAAGCACACCAACCCCTGTGGCGTGGCCGTCGGTGATGGGGTCGCCCATGCATTGACGCGGGCTCTTGACGCCGACCGCGTCAGTGCCTTCGGTGGAATTGTCGCCATCAACGGGGTGGTTGATGCGGCAGCAGCGAGTGAACTGAAGAGCTTGTTCCTGGAGTGCGTGGTGGCGCCGGGCTTCACATCCGAAGCACGTGACCTTTTGGCTGCAAAAGCCAATCTGCGACTTCTGCAGCTCGCGCCCGAGGCGATCGACGCTGCAGGTCGTCACCACGTTCGCAGCATCCTCGGCGGCGTTCTTGTTCAGGACCTCGATGACGAACCCATCGATGCCTCGACCTGGACGGTGGCAACCCAGCGCCCCCCCACCGATCAGGAACGCGCCGATCTTCAGTTCGCCTGGCAGCTGGTCCGCCATGTGCGGTCCAACGCGATTGTCGTGGCCAAGTCAGGCCAGAGCCTTGGCGTCGGTGCGGGCCAGATGAATCGTGTCGGTTCCGCCCGCATCGCCCTGGAGGCCGCCGGAGACCAGGTCAAGGGTGCTGTGCTGGCGAGTGATGGTTTCTTTCCCTTCGACGACACCGTGCGTCTCGCTGCGAGTCAGGGAATCACGGCCGTGATCCATCCCGGAGGCAGCATGCGTGACGCTGACTCCATCAAGGCCTGCGATGAGCTCGGTCTGGCGATGCTTCTCACCGGTCGACGTCACTTTCTTCACTGATCAGCGGTCTGAACGGCGGAGGGTGGCGGCGCAGCTTTAACCTCCACCCACGCGACTCGATCACGATGCTGGCCACCCTTCCCTTCAGCCTCAACTTTCTCCACCCATTGATGATGTGGCTGTTGCTGGCCGCGGGTGGTTACGCCATGTTCCTCGGGATCAAGGCCAAGAAAGTCCGCACGGGGACGCCAGAGCAACGCAAGGCCCTGATCCCCGGAAAATTTGCCCAGCGCCATTACCTCTGGGGCAGTGCGTTGCTGGCGGTGATGGTGTTTGGCACGCTTGGCGGGCTGGCCGTGACCTATCTCAACAACGGCGCGTTGTTTGTTGGTCCTCACCTGTTGGTCGGTCTGGCGATGACGGGGATGATTGCCGCCGCTGCTTCCCTTTCCCCGTTGATGCAGCAAGGAAATCTGATCGCCCGTAAAGCGCATGTGGGGCTGAACATGGGGATGTTGACCCTGTTCCTCTGGCAAGCCGTCAGTGGCATGGAAATCGTCAACAAGATCTGGACCAGTCGCTGAACGGTTCGTTCCGTTGCACTCCAGCATCTGACATTCAGAATCGCGATTGCGAGCTGGTTCCCTTGGGCGGTGTTCGTTCAGAACGCCGCTCTTTTTCGTGGCGGGCACCTCAGGCCATGGGTGGCATGAAAGTCTTCCTGCACCTTCCAGGTGAGGCGGCGTGAGATCTGGCGCACGATCTGGCGGAGCAGATGATCGCCACTGGACTGCACAAGTCCCTCAGGCAACATCGTGATCACTCTCGGCAGCTTGATCCAGACGGACAGATCCAGGTTCCAGCTGACATTCGTTGATGTCACCGACTCTGGAGATTCCGGCAGGTGGGTGAGGCTGTCCTCGAGGCGCAACGACGCCTGGAAATCGATGTCGTAGAGGCTGTTCAGTCCATCGTTGCCATCAGGAAGCTCAACGGTGCGAATGGCATAGGTGCCGTTCTGCTCCGGCAGCAGACGCAGCCCGATGGTCGGCTCCACTTCGAAGCCGAAATTCCCGAAACGCCCAAGACGAAGGGCATACGCCTGGGGGTCGAGCACTTCCACGTCCATCGGTTTGGCACAGCGCTGAAACCAACCATCGTGACGATCGAGATAAGCCCCAACGGTTTCCGTGGAGGCAAGCATCTCCATGCGATCGCTGAAATGGCTGCTGTAGCAGCGGATCTGAGGATCGTTGCTCGCCCGCAGAGTTTCAGCTGAATGACGCGTCAAGAGCAGCACGAATGGAGGTCCCTCTCCGGGGACGGCCCCCGCATATCAACCAATGTAAAGGGGCTGGGGCTCAGCCTTCGCTCAAACTGATCAATCTCTGAATCACCTGTTCAACCGCTCGGTCCGGGGTGGAGGCCCCGGAGGTGATCCCTACAGTGACGGGGCCCGCGGGCAGGAAATTCATCTCCCGGATCAGTTCCTGACCCAGTGGCTTGTGTTCGATGCTGTTGTCGGCGCTGATCCGTTCCGGTGTGTCGATGTGGAATGAGCGGATGCCTCGGCTGACGGCAATCTCCTGCAGGTGCGTTGTGTTGGACGAGTTGTAGCCGCCGATCACAACCATGAGGTCGAGGGGTTCATCCACCAGGGAGAACATGGCGTCCTGACGCTCCTGGGTGGCATCGCAGATGGTGTTGAAGGCCAGGAAGTGCTCATTGATGGCCGTCGGACCGTATTTGCTCAACATCGTGCGTTCGAAGAGTCGCCCGATTTCCTCGGTCTCGCTTTTCAGCATGGTCGTTTGGTTGGCGACGCCAAGGCGCTGCAGATCCCGATCAGGATCGAACCCCCTGGAACAGGCATTCACGAATTTCGCCATGAAGGCGTCGCGATCGCCTTTGCCGAGGATGTAGTCGGCCACCATCTGGGCCTCCTTGAGGTCGAGAACAACCAGATAGGTGCCGGCGAAGGAGCTTGTGGCCAGTGTCTCCTCGTGCTTGACCTTGCCGTGGATGATCGAGGTGAAGGTGTGCTTCTTGTGCTTCTCCACCGTGTTCCACACCTTGGAGACCCAGGGACAGGTGGTGTCAACGATGTGACATCCCCGTTCGTTGAGGAGCTGCATTTCCTGCACGGTCGCTCCGAAAGCGGGAAGAATCACAACGTCTCCTGATGCCACACCGGAGAAATCCTTCACACCCTCGTCGACATCGATGAATTCGACATTCATCTCCCGGAGGTGATCGTTCACCGAGGGGTTGTGGATGATCTCATTGGTGATCCAGATCCGTTCCTCGGGATAGTGCTTGCGGGTTTCGTAGGCCATGGCCACAGCCCGTTCCACCCCCCAGCAGAAGCCGAAGGCTTCGGCCAGGCGGACGTTGAGCCGGCCGTGACTGAGCCGGTAGTCGTTGTCGCGGATGGAGCCGATCAGGCTGCTCTGATAGGCCTGCTCCAGGCTTCCTGCCACTTCATCGGCCCGACCGAAGCCGCGACGGTTGTAGCGATCGGAATGGTGCAGGGAACGCTTGAATGCGTGGGTATCCATGTCCGGCGTGGCAGTGGGACGACTCTATGGGCCCCACCTCCGGCCTGACGATGCCGCAGGGGGGAGGGGCGTTCAGGTTTGGAACAAAAAAGCCCGGCCATGGGGCCGGGCTGAGGGGCTTTGGATTCAGCGACGAATCAGCTGAGTGAATGGATCAGCTGTTGGTCGTTGCGAAATCGGGGTAAGCCTCCATGCCGTGCTCACCGATGTCGAGACCTTCGATCT
>WTHL01000085.1:0-2500 GCA_011523155.1 Synechococcus sp. PL34863bin_39
CCGGAGCGTTGGCCATCGGCGACACCTCGAAGCGCGCCATGAATCGCCTGTCAAGCCAGTGTTTCCAATGCCAAATCCCTCGGTGCGGGCCCAGGCTGAGGGGTCCCCAGAGTGCCCAGGCTGTCGGTCGTCCACGACGGTCAAAGTCGCCGAGGAGCTGGAGAGCGCGGCCCTGAGGACGCCAGGGCAGGAGCTGCCCGTTGCCGCAGCTGGCTTCCAGGTTGCGGGCCAGTGGGGCGGCGGCCCGGACGGCCCACACCCCTGACGGGGGGCGTGGAGCATCGGCGATCACCGCGCAGTCGCCGCAGGCGAACACGCCGGCGTGGTCCAGCACCTCCAGGGTCGCCGCCGTGCGAACCCGGCCCTCACCATCGACCGGGAGCCCGCTGGTTTGCAGCCAGGGCGCTCCGCGGCTGCCGGTGCAGCGGAGCGTCAGAGCCGCTTCGTCGGCAGGGTCAGTTGCGGAGGGTTCCGTCAGGGTCACGCCTGACTGCATCAGGGTGCGGCGCAGGCCAGGCGCGATGCGGCCAGGCCTGGCTTGCAGGGTCACGGTGCGCTGGGGCCAGCGATGGCGCAGGGCCAGGGCGAGCTCGATGGCTGCGAGTCCTGAGCCCACCAGCACGATTCCGGATCGCTCCTGGCCACCTGCTGCGTCGTCCTCCCCGCTGCTGGCGTGGGTGGTCAGTGCGGCCAGGGCCGGTTCCAGTGGTTTGATCGCCAGACCACCGCCGCCGATCTCCGCTGCTGCGGGCGTCACGGCTCCCAGGTTGAGGCTCAGGCGCCCATAGGTCAGGGGTGGCCGGTTCAGCAGCATCAATCTGCGGTCCCTGAGGTCGAGCCCCGTGATCTCCGCCACCACCAGGGCCACACCGGCCTGATCGGCGAGTGTGCGCAGATTGATGGCCAGGTCGCTCTGCCGGTAGAGGCCGGCAGCCAATCCTGGAACCATGCCTGAATACAGCGCCGTGCTGCTGCGGTTCACCAGGGTGATCAGTCCTGCAGGGCGCCGTTCGGGGTGCATGGCCCACATCCGCAGCACCAGGGCATGGCTGTGCCCGCCCCCGGCCAGCACAAGGTGATGGCTCATGCAGGTGTGGCGTAACCGCTGGGATGGCTCGATTGCCAGGCCCAGCCATCACGGCAGATGTCGGTCAGCGAGCGCCGGGTTCTCCATCCAAGGCGCTCCGCGGCCAGGGCTGGGTCGGCCACTGTGCTGGCGGCATCCCCTGGGCGGCGATCCACCAGCGCATAGGGAATCGCACAGCCGGTGGCCTCTTCGAACGCGTGAACCAGCTCCAGCACCGAGGCTCCCCGGCCGCTGCCGAGATTGAGGGTCAGCATCTGGGGTGGTTCGGCCAGCAGGCAGTCGAGGGCGGCGCGATGCCCTTCCGCCAGGTCCATCACATGGATGTAATCGCGCACACCGGTGCCATCCGGCGTCGGCCAGTCGCCGCCGAAGATCTGGAGTCGCTCCCGCCGGCCGACCGCCACCTGGGTCAGGAAGGGGAACAGGTTGTTGGGACGTCCGAGGGGGTCTTCACCGATGCGTCCACTCGGATGGGCGCCAACGGGGTTGAAGTAGCGCAGACTGGCGATCCGCCACGCCTCCGGCGCGCTCAGGCAGAGGTCGGTGAGCATCCGCTCCACCGTTGCTTTGCTGTGACCGTAGGGGTTGATCGGCTGGATCGGTGCGGTTTCCACGATCGGCACCACCTCCGGATAGCCGTAGAGGGTTGCGCTGCTGCTGAACACCAGGGTTCGGCAGCCATGGGTGTCCATGGCCTCGAGCAGGCAGCGGCTCCCGCAGACGTTCACATCCCAGTACCGCAGCGGTTCGCGAACCGATTCGCCAACGGCCTTCAGGCCGGCGAAATGGATCACGGCCTCGATCGGTTCCGATCGTGCCTCGGCAGAGGCGAACAACTGCTCCAGGCAGGCACGGTCGCGGATGTCGCCCTCATGCAGGCGCAGTCGCTGTCGCTCGGCGTCGCTGGTCAGGCCGGTGATTTCCGCAACGCGGTCCAGTGCCTTCGGTGAACTGTTGTCGAAGTTGTCCAGCACCACCAGCTCATGCCCGGCCTCCAGCAGCACCACGCAGGCATGGCTGCCGATGAAGCCGGCTCCCCCCGTGACCAGCAGCCGTGCCATCGCGTCCTGTCATCCGGCTGAAATGTAGGTGCTGTGACGGGGCTTGAATGCCGCTGCTGCCTGAATTGTCCTAAGTCTGGGAGGCTTCAGGTCTTCAGGTCTGCTGTTTATGCCTGCCGGTCCAATCCGCAATCTGGTGACGGGTGGTGCCGGTTTTCTCGGCTCCCATCTCGTGGACCGGCTGATGGAGGCCGGTGAGGAGGTTCTCTGTCTCGACAACTTCTTCACCGGCCGCAAAGCGAACATCGCCCGATGGATCGGTCATCCGCGCTTTGAACTCATTCGTCATGACGTCACGGAGCCCATCCGTCTCGAGGTCGACCGCATCTGGCATCTGGCCTGTCCGGCCTCA
>WTHL01000325.1 GCA_011523155.1 Synechococcus sp. PL34863bin_39
GTCGATCACCATCACGCTGGCTTCCGGCACATCGACTCCGACTTCAACAACCGTTGTTGACACCAGAATCTGAGATTCGCCGGAGGCAAACGCATGAATGACGGACTGTTTGTCGGCACTGCTGAGCCGCCCATGGAGCAGCGCGACAGCGAAGTCGGGAAAAATCTCCTCTGCGAGTTCCCGGTGCACATCAACCGCTGAACGAAGATCCATTTTTTCCGATTCCTCGACCAGGGGAAGCACGACATACGCGCGCTGACCGGCCCTCACCTGCTCACGAATCAGGTCATAGGCCTCGTCACGCTGCGAACCGGGAATCTGACGCGTTCGGATCGGGGTGCGCCCGGGGGGCAGTTCATCAATCTGACTGACATCGAGATCGCCATGCAGCGAGAGCGCCAGTGTTCGCGGTATCGGCGTTGCGGTCATCGTCAGCAGATGGGGTTGAAGTCCTTTGCTGAGCAGTCGATTGCGCTGCCGGACACCGAAGCGATGCTGTTCATCGACAACGACGAGGCTCAGACGGGAAAACTCCACCGGATCTTCAATCAACGCATGGGTCCCCACCAGAACATGCAGAGTCCCATTGGCGAGATCGGCCAGCATGCGGCGTCGATTGGGACGGGACGTGGAACCGGTCAGGAGTTCGACGGTGATCTGCAGCGGCGTCAACCACCGGCAGAGGGTGCGGTAATGCTGCTCGGCAAGGACCTCCGTCGGCGCCATCAGGGCTCCCTGCCAACCAGCATCGACAGCGTTCAGAAGCGCAGCGACAGCGACGACGGTTTTGCCGCTGCCCACGTCGCCCTGCACCAGTCGGGCCATGGGTTCGGCTTTGCGGAGATCAGTCTCGATTTCGGCCAGAACACGCTGCTGAGCGCTGGTGAGTTCGAAGGGAAGTTGGTCGAAGAACCGCCCCACAAGACCGTCGCGCATGCCCACCCCGTCGAGGACAGGAGCATGGCGCTGGCGATGGGCGTGACGGCGCTGCATCAAACCGAGCTGAAGCAGCAGGAACTCGTCAAAAACGAGACGACGGCGAGCCTCCTGAAGGGCATCGGCGCTGTCGGGTCTGTGGATGCCCTGGATCGCCTGACTTCGACTGATCAGACCGAGTGCCTCACGCCGTTCAAGCGAGAGGGGTTCCGGAGACCACGTGGATGCGGGCAGAACCGACTCGACAAGACTGCGAAGACGGTCTGCCGTGAGCCCGTCCGTCAGGGCATAAACGGGCAGAAGACGGCCGATCTGTCGGGAACGGACCGGACTGTTGGCGCTCTCCAGGACCTCGATCAAGGGATCCTGAAAACCAAGCCCATAGGGGCCGGACTTGACCAGGCCGCTGATGGCCACCGTGGCGCCGACGGGATACTGGCGCGCCTGGGCGTGCAGAGCCGCGGGGCTGCTGAAGCGCTTGCCAGCCAAGAAGCGGGTGACCTTGAGGCGACCGGTTGGATCCTGGACCTGCAGTTCGAGGATCGAAAGATTCGGATTCCGAGGGCTCGTGAACCCATGACAGCGCCGCACCGTGGCAACAATCGTGGCTGTTTCACCGGCCTCAAGAGCCTCGATTCGCCGCATCGCCGAGTAGTCGACGTAGTCACGCGGGTAGTAGGCCAACAGATCACGGACCAGCAGCAGTCCAAGCGAGGCAAGACGTTCCGCCAGCTTGGGGCCGATGCCTCGGACTGTCGAAAGCGGCGCGTCCAGTGAAACGACTGCATTGACCGGACTGGACGAGGACATCGCCGATCGCTCTGTCTGCACACGCAGGCGTGGCGGCGCCATCGGACGGACCGGTTCGAGCCGTTGCCTCAGGCCGTGGAGCCATTGCCTGGTGGTGGTCACCAGCCGTCGACGGGCTGCTTCGTTCAGGTCGGGATAGCCGCCGAAGCTCTCAGCGAGCTGAGCAAGCCGACGTCGACTGTCCTCAGGAATCGGGATCGGAGGCGGAGACGCGAACTGGCGGGCCAGAAAGGCATGGAAACGTTCCTGACGCCCCTGCAGGTCGTGAAAGCCGCGATCTGCCTCCAGACTCCGCGATGTCTGCAACGGACGCATCCAGGTACTGAGAAGCTGAAGGTCCGAAGCGGAGCAGCTGCGGTTCAGGTCGGGGGGGGAGTTTCCGGAGGGCTGGGCCACCACTGCTGCTGCACCTGTTGCGTCTGAGCACGCCGCTGCCAGTGACGTTGCTGTTGGACCATTGTGAGCAGATTGCGCCTGCGTTGGCGAAGCCTGTAGCGGCAGCGACGCAAGGACGGCAGATCAAACTCAAGATCCGAGGCGCGCAGAAGAACGCAGCTGACGTCGAGCATCGGTTCAGCGTCGCCGCCGAGGGGCACCGGAAGCTTCAGGCGCAGCAGATTGGAAGGGGCAGGAAGCGTCTCCACCTGAGACTTCAGCACCGCCTCCAGAAGGGTGTTGGGAAGAAGGCTGCTGGTCAGCCCTGCACGCAGCAATTCAACATTGATGGCATGGGAAAGATTCCGCAGACGACGCGCCAGGGCACGATCCAATCCGTCGAGCCAGTGCTGCAGTGGTTCAGGCATCCCTGGCATGAATTCAGAGGACTCTGACGCCCCGGGGGCCTGGGGCATCACCTCTGTAACCGATTCAGAGCCGATTGGCTCCACTCCAGCGGCGTCGGGTTCGTTCACAAGGCTGTCACCAGCCATCGCGAACAGCGACTGAAGCATCACCAGTTCCGGACTGGCCTGTTCAGAGGAGTCATCGTTGTCTTCACCTGGCGACTCCGGGTCTGGTGTGAATGCAAGCTCAACCTCAGGGACGGAGGAATCCTGGGGAGGTTCTGAAGGCGAGGACGACTGGGAGGACGCATCCGGTGATGCCATCGCAGACAGCAGGCCATCGAGAAGATCTGGCTGCTCAATCGGTGGAGCAAGGCTCAGATCAACCGAACGCATTGGGACGGCGTGGGCCGGATGACTGCCGTCCGACTCATTGGACGGATCGGATGTTGACGGGGCGTTCGTCCCGTCAGGGTCCGTCCGTTGGAGAGCATCCACCAGACCCTGCTGGGATCGCTGGCGCCTGCGATGGCGATCACGATCCATGTCCCTGGCGAGAAGCTGGAGCTGTTCGATCGTGAGAAATGAAAGGCTGCGGGTGACCAGCTGATCAATCCGACTCTGGAGCCCAGACCTGGCCTGCGGTGTCAGCCGGTTCAACAGGTCCTGATCAATCTCGCAGAGGAACGTGGCCAACGCACGATGAACAGCCTCCGGGAGCTGCTGTCTGAGCTGACGGAGATACTGCGCATGGTCGCGATAAAAAGCTGGCGCCGCATCGCGACACCAGCTCTGGAGACGAGTCAGCTGCTCGCTCGGTTGATAAGGCGATGCGCCCTGCCGCTCCGCGACCAAAATCAGCCTTTGGTCATCGAAGCCACTTCAGCAGCGAAGTCGTTCTCTTCGACTTCGATGCCTTCCCCGAGGGTGTAACGGGTGAAGCGACGAACCTTGACGTTCTCACCGATCTTGCCGGCGGTCTGTTTGACCAGGTCAGCCACGGTGATGGAGCTGTCCTTGATGAAGGGTTGCTCCATGAGGGCGAGTTCCTTGAGGCGCTTGCCGATGCGGCCCTCAACGATC
>WTHL01000087.1 GCA_011523155.1 Synechococcus sp. PL34863bin_39
GTTCCCATTCACCTGGGTGCCGGCGCCGGCCGCATTCACCGTGATGGTGTCTGCACCGCCACCACCCAGATAGCGTCCAAAGCCTCCGTTAATCGTGAGGCTGTCTTGTCAGTTATTGCCGTTGGCGAAATTGTCGCTGCCGTCAGTGATTTCACAGGTGTCATTGCCTCCCATCAAGGCGATGTTGACATTGCTCTGCCCTGTCAGGCTGTCATCGTCATCTGAATAGCGGAATCTCTGGCCTTCTGACGAGACAATGGCTCCAGTAGTTGTGATGTATTCTTCAAGGATGAGGGAGTATAAATTATCTCGACCTGGGATCAGTTGATAGGTTTTCTTCTCGATCAATCCATTGTCTTCCACTTCTTCGTTAATTAGAAGTGTGCTGTCGGCATTGGTGTACCAGACCTCGTCGGAATCAGGTGTTTCAACTTCGACCTCGCCGTCTCGCTCGATTTCGAGCACGCTGGTGACGATATTGCCGCTGCCGCGGGTGAGAATGCTGTAGAGATCGTCGGACATGGACCTCAGATCATTATTAGTAGCAATGACTGCATTTTGGGGCTTGAGCCTTGTTCTCGGCTGAGATTGGCCTGAGCGTTGTCTAAGACGGTGAATCTCCGAGGGCTGTCGTTATCTCAGTCGCGTCCTGCAGGTTCAGCCACCTTTCACTTGCCCTCGTGTTGAGCGTTTCTGAACTTGCGGCAGTCGTAGGACGTCTGGGTCACAGGGGTGTTCGGGTTCAGGGCGCAGCGGAACCCTTCTCGAAATGATGCCCGTTTGGCTTGATCGACCTGAGCGATCCCGAAGGCGCCCAGGCTGACCAGCACCACCAGGGACAGACCTGCCCCGGAACCCTTGGGATACCAACGCATTGCGCCTCCGGTGCGTAAGGGCGAATCCTGGCATTGCCGTCGCTTCAGGACGATTCCGCCGCCGGCTCGGCCAGCCCATGGTGTGCCAGGGCGGGTTCTCTGCCAGCCATTTCGGCACTGTTGAGGTCGGCTGAATAGCGCGGACGCACCCCCTTGAGCAGCGGCAGGCTGGCCATGCAGAGGCCGGCCGTCAGCAGCCAAAGCAGCAGACCATGGCCCTGGGCATCCAGCAGAGCCCCGGCCAATAGGGGTGCACCGGTGGCGCTGAGCGCGAAGCACTGGGAGAACAGTGCCATCGCCAGCCCCCGGTGCTGCAGGGGTGTCTCTTCGATCATGGCTTCGGCGGCCGTGGGCAGGAACGCCGCTTTCCCGAAGGCCATCGGCATCACGGCCATGGCGATCAGCACCAGCCCGTTGCTCCAGAGCGCTGAGCATGCCAGAAGCAGGCATCCAAGGGCGAAGCTGCACAGGCCGATCCCGAGCCCGAAACGCAGACTGCGTTTGGCTACCCAGTTGCCGACAGGCCACTGGAGCAGCACCAGCCACGCCAGTTCAAGGGCGATGACCATCCCGCTCCAGGCGTCGCTCAGGGCGGGTCGTTGCAAGCCGCCACGCACCAGATCCAGAGGTAACGCGCTCTGGAGCAAGGCCAGGATCCCGGTGGCCACGATCGAGAGCATCAACACAGGAACCAGGGGCCACAGCCATTGGAAGCCCCATCCCTTCGAGTGGTGCCGTTGATCGCTTCGATCCCCGACATCTCCTTGATTGAGCAGGGCGGCCTGCCGGCCATCCGGGAGCGGACGCACGCTCAGAACCAGCAGCATGGTGAGCACTGCAGTGGCTTCCACCACATAAACCCCCCGGATCAGGTTCAACGCGGCGAGCAGGGCTCCTCCGGAGGCCCCCAGGGCAATGCCGCAGGCATCAGCGCTGCGGGCCAGGGCATAGCCGCGACTCGATGAAAACCCCTGGCAACTGAGGGGAACGGCAAGTTCAATAGCCGGGAAATACAAACCGGCTGCGATCCCGATCAGCATCTGCCCGCTCAGATAACCGTTGAAGCTGGAGGTTGGCAGCAGCACAACGTCGGCCGCCAGGGCCAACAGGGCTGCGGCGCGCACGGGCCATGAGCAGCTCAGGCCCCGGTCGAGCAGCACACCGCACAGAAGCCGAACCACTGTGCCCACCAGCGCAGCTGATGCCAGCCCCTGGCCCACCTGGGTGGCTGACAGATCCACCTGATGAAAAATCATCGGTGTCATGTAGATCACGCCGCCGGCGCCAATGGACGCCAGCAGGCGAATCAGTGCCAACTCCTGCAGAGCTGCGGGAAACTGGTTCCACCAGTTCAAGGGCTTTGGCCTTGCGACGACGACGCTCAACAGGACGACCCACGCGGTTGTGGGCGGAGATGGGGATGGCCGTCAGTCTGATGGTGGCGATGGTGTCTCCGTGTCCTCTGCGGGCAGCCGACGCCTTCGAGGTGCAGCTGGATGGCGTTGTGATCCCAATGTCCATCGAGGATCTGACGGACTGGGGCCGTTCCGGTGGGCGCTCCAACACCGAGCTGGGGGTCTGGCTTGATCTGCTCGATCCCGCCAGTCGAGCCGGGGTTCTCGAGTTGCTCAACGCCCCCCTTATCACCGACCGGAGCATGGCGCGTCAGATGCTCAACAGCTGGCCGGGCCGCCGCCTCCTGGATGGTGTTGCCGATCTGGTGCGTGTCGATGACGACACGGATGGCAGCACGGTGTTCAGCACGCTGGACGCCTTGTTGAACAGCCAGGCGACTGTCAGCAGCCTCGATCTGCTTGAGGCGCTGCCTGCGCAGCGCGTTCGCCTTGACCTGGATGCACTGCTGGATGTGGCGGGGCACTGGCGGGATCAGCTCCAACGTCAGCAGCGCCTCGTGATGGCGCTTGACCAAGTCCGTCCCCAGACGGTGCAGTCCAGCTCCGTTGGGTCTGAAGCCTTGTCGTCCCGTGATCCCTTGCGCCGGGCCCTCAGCGTCCGCCACCGCGATCAACCGCTCGATCTTCAGCTCTGGCTGCCCCCCTCCACCCCTGGCCATGGCCCCCTTGGGGGCAACAGCGATCCGCCTGCTTGGGTGGTGCTGATGCCAGGTCTGGGAGGAACACCGGATCATTTCCGGTGGCTCGGCCGGCTGCTCAGCGACCACGGCTGGCCCGTCGTGGTGCTCGATCACCCAGGCAGTGATTCCCAGGCGGTGGGCGCCTGGCTTGAGGGACGTCGTCTTCCCCCCGGGGCCGAGGTGCTTCCGGATCGTCTCCAGGATCTGAATGCCGTCCTGCAGGCCCAGGCTGATGACCGGTTGCCTGTTCGGGGGGAGCAAGTGGTGCTCATCGGCCACTCGATGGGCGCCTTGACCGCCTTGCTCGCGACAGGTCTGCAACCCCAGCCCGGCCTTGAGCGGCGTTGCCGGCAAGCGCTCGAGGCCCTTCCCCTCGCCAACCTCTCCAGGCTCCTGCAGTGTCAGTTGACCAGGGTTGACCTTCCCCGGATCGTTCCCGCACAACCTCTCGCTGCCGTCGTGACACTCAACGGTTTCGGCAGTCTTCTCTGGCCCCATCGCCGGCCCGGGCGGTTGCCGGTGCCTGCCCTGTACACCGGAGGGACCCTCGATCTGATCACCCCACCCCTTGATGAGCAGCTGCAGCTGCTGGGCACCACGGCGTCTTCGGAGGGCAGTGCGGTGGTGCTGATCGAGGGGGCGAGCCACTTCTCACCGATCCGCGTGGAGGACGCGATCGTTTCAGGTCGCGACAACGATCTCTTCAACCTTGGGGAGGAGTTCGTTGGGGTTCAGCCTCGGGAGGTTCAGGCCCTGCTTGGCGACGAAATCCTTGCGTTCCTGAAGCAACGGCAGCCTGAAGACGCCGTCTCCTCCACGCCCGAGGCCCCACCCCATCGGCATCGCCAGGTGGGCCTGCTGCATGTGCATCGGCTCACCCCTGCCGGTGCGATGGCGCTGCTTGACAAGCTGTAGAGAGCCGAGCACCGGACAGCGATCACTTCAGGCGTCAGTACCGAACCCTTGGATCCAGAAGCGCCACCAGCAGATCAACCACCACGCTCACCAGCACCACAAGGGCTGCCACCACCACCACAATCCCCTGAACCACGGGGTAATCCCTCTGATTGATGCTCTCCTGGAGTCGCAGGGCGATGCCCGGCCACGAGAACGTCACTTCAATCAGCAGCGCTCCGCCGATCAGGGATGCCACCGTGATGCCGGCGATCGTGAGAACGGGCAACATCGCATTCGGCAGGGCATGGCGGAGCACCACCCTGGTTTCGCTCAGTCCCCGACTTCTGGCGGCTTCCACATAGTCCGACCGCAGCGATCGCCTCAGATTCAGGCGCAGGGCATTGGTGAAAACCCCGCTGAGGAGAAGTCCCAGGGTGCCTGCAGGCAGCACAAGATGGCGCAGGGCTCCATTCAGGGCGACCCAGTCGCCACTGCGCACGCTGTCGATGATCAGAAAGCCGCTGCCGGAAGGTGGCAGCAGGCTCGGGGGAAATCTCCCCCCGACCGGCAGCCAGCCCAGAACGACGGCGAACAAGAGCTGCAGAAGCATGGCGATCCAGAACGGCGGCAGTGCATAGGTGCCGATGCCGTACAGACGTCCTGCGAGGTCCCATTTGCCCTCCGGACGGGCAATGCCGCTGAAGCCGACGCTCAGACCAGCCAGCGCGGCAATCAGAAGGGCGGTGATGCTCAGTTCAAGGCTGGCCGGCAGCGCCTCGGCGATGATCTGCCGCACCGGTTCCTGGTTGATCAGGGCGGCTCCGAGATCGCCGTGGAGCAACCCATGGATGAAATCCAGATATTGGTGACTGATGGGCATGTCCAGGCCGAGGCGCTCACGCAGCAATGCCTTGGCCTCTGCAGGGGCACGACTGCCGAGCACGGCATCCACCGGATCTCCGGGGGCAACCCGAAGCAGCAGAAACACCAGGGTGGCAATCAACCAGAGCATGACCGGTGTCAGGGCCAGACGCGCTGCGCAGTACCTCAGCAGGTCGCGTCCACGGGCCATCAGCGCTTCTCCTCCAGGCGGGCCAGGCGCAGCTGACCACTGCCGTTGAATTCCGGTGGGGCCAGATGGGGCTGAGCCCAGGCTTTGGGGGTGACAAGCCAGACCGGCAGGTAGGCCGCTCCTGCGGCCGCCGTGGCATCGATGGCCAGCAGCTGGCTCTGTCGTTCGGCCCCCTGCAGGGCGTCACTGGCTCGCAGGGCCTGTTCCAGGCCAGGGCGTGTCCAGAAACTGCCGCTGATCACGGCCTCGCCACGATGGCAGATCTCACCGGTTGCCTGGCTGCAGCTGAGCAAGGGCGCCAGGTAAGCCTCGGGATCCGGGTAGGAGCCCCCCCAATCCAGCATCACGGATTTGAATGCTCCATCGCCGAGTTGTCGGTAGACCGTGGTGGATTCCACGCTCTCCAGATCGAGTGCCAGGCAATCGGCCAGGTCTCGCCTGAGTTGCGCCTGCCAGGTGAGTGCCATCAGCCGGTCGGAGGGAACATTCGAGCGGTAGGTGAAGGGCAGTCGCAGCACCTTTCCTTCGCAATACCCTTCTGCGCGCAGCAGTCTGCGGGTTGTCGCGGGCTCGTAGTGCGGCCATGGCTCCGTCGCCCCGCCGCGAAGGCTTGGAGGAATCAGCGAGCGCAGCGGCTGGCGCTGTCGATGGCTGACCCGACGGCTGATCAGCTCCCGGTCAAGACTGTGGGCCAACGCCTGCCGGACGCGCTGGTTCGTCAATGGGGCGGCCGTGGTCAGAAAGGTCACATACCCGATCTGCAGAGCAGGACCCGATCGCGCCTGGAGCAGGCCTTGCGCTGCGCGTCGATCCAGTGCCAGACGCTGATCCTCATCAATTGATTCCGAGAGCAGAACGTCCACCTCGCCGCTGCGCATCGCGCCGAACAGGGCCGTGGAGTTGCTCAGGTTGATCAGATCGAGTCCGTTGTTGCGCGGCTTGTCGCCCCAGTAGTGCTTGAACGGCACCAGGCGCTGCTGGGTGGACCGGAAGCTGGCCAGTTCATAGGCGCCGGTGCCGATGAAGCGGTCATTCAGAAAGCGATCCTTGAACGCGGCGTAGGCCACCGGTGAGACCGGAGTGAGGTATGGCGAGGTGAGCAGACTCTCCAGGGAGCTTGAGGGTCGATTCAACCGCAGGCGAAGGACATCAGACGCGGGTGTTTCGATCGCAGCGATCCTGTCGCCGACCACGTAGCTCTGGGTTCCGATCCGCAGAAACCGGCGCAGGCTGAATGCCATGGCTTCGGCATCGAACCGTGTGCCGTCATGGAACAGGACGTCCTTGCGCAGGGGGATTGTGATCGTGAGGCCGTCGGGGCTGATCTGCGGAGCTGTCGCGGCGAGCTGAGGCTTGAGGCTGCCATCC
Source organism: Synechococcus sp. PL34863bin_39 (assembly GCA_011523155.1). The sequence goes on from WTHL01000087.1 coordinate 6,308, forward strand.
GCATCGCGCACGTAGAGCGTGTCACCCAGTGCGCTCAGCAGCTGGAGGGTGCCGTAGGTGCTTGCCTGGGCAGGATCCAGGGACACAATCCGTCCTGCACTGGCCACGGTCAACCGGTCTCCCAGGCGTGCTGGCTGGCAACCGGTCTGGCTGACACCGAGACAGAGAAGCAGTGCAGCCAAGCGCCATCGCATCATCTGGCCGTGGTTCAGCACCTGACACTCAGTTCGATGCAGCCCATTCAACGACCGGTCGACGCGCCCTGAACCTCGTTGTGTTGATCTGATGCGTCTGTCAGGTCAATCTCCCCCAAGGAGATCTCGAAGACCTTCGATCCACCGGCAGGCTGCAGGGGCCAGCGGCGGACCCAGCAACGGTTGTGGCAATCGTCGATTCCGATCACCTGGAACAGATCAGGGCTGTTGACCAGCTGGATGCAGTCCCCCTGATGCAGATCCATGCCGGTGAGCACTGACGGATTGACGCAGCTTGGCTGCAGTGCAGAGATCGGAGTGTTCGTCATGGCCCGACATGCATGGAACGGAAGATTCCGTCCTTCTCGCTGCATCATTGTCACAATCCTGGCCCATGGACTGAGGTGATGGCCAGGGGGCTGGTGGTTCCCTCGGATGGCGCTCAGAGGCAGCCGAGGTGGGCTGCGATGCCCCGAACTTCGGGTAACGCGGTGATCGCCGTGAGAGCGGCCTGCATCGCTCCGTTGCTGACTTCATGGGTGATCACAACGATTTCAGCGCCGGCGTCACTGGCATCGAACTGGACGATCGATTGGATGGAGACGTTCTGATCACCGAAGCAGGAGCCGATCCTGCCGATCACGCCCGGTGCATCATCGGTGGTGAAACGCACATAATTCCGCTGCCGAATCGCTGTGTTGTCGACCAGATGGCAAGCGCGCCAGCTGTTGGCTGCCAGGAGTGGATCCAGTGTGCCGTCGCGATCGTTGAGCTGGCCGATGCCGGCGATGTTGAGGATGTCGGCCACCACGGCGGAGGCGGTCGGGCCCGCTCCGGCCCCTGGCCCGTAGAACATCACTCTGCCGATGGGGTCACCCTCGACGAGGATCGCGTTGTTGACGCCGTTGACGCCGGCCAGGGGATGGTCGCTGGGGACGAGGGTCGGCTGCACGCTCACGGCCAGAGGCAGGGAGTGGCCCTGCGCCGCTGCATCGTCAATCCGTTCAGCCACAGCAAGCAGCTTGACCCCGTAGTCGAGTTGGGTGGCGTAATCGACGTCGCGGCTCTGCAGCCGGCTGATCCCTTCGGTGGGAATGCCGCTGCGGTCAATCGGGCCTCCAAACGCCAGCCCGGAGAGAATCGCGATCTTGTCGGCTGCATCCAATCCGTCCACGTCCGCGGCAGGGTCGGCTTCCGCATAGCCCAGGTCCTGAGCATCCCTGAGCACCTCGCCGTAATCCGCCCCTTCGTTCGCCATGCGGGTGAGGATGTAGTTGGTGGTGCCGTTGATGATTCCGGTTACCCGTTGAATGCGATTCCCCCCCAGCGATTGCTTCAGGGGTTCGATGATGGGGATCCCACCGCCGACAGCGGCTTCAATCAGCACATAAACGCCCGCGCTGGCAGCAGCAGCTGCGATTTCCTCGCCATGACGCGCAATCACCGCCTTGTTGGCGGTCACCACTGATTTCCCCGCAGCGATCGCCCGCATGATCAGGGTGCGCGCAGGCTCGAGTCCTCCCATCACCTCCACCACAACGTCCACGTTGGGGTCGTCCACGACCTGTTGCGGGTCGGTGGTCAGCAGCGCAGGGTCGAGGGCGATCGGTCGGGGCCGCTGGAGATCACGAACGGCAACCCGTGCGATCTGGAGATCCCCGATCAGGGGATGGCGACCTTCGGGATTGCTCAGAATCGAGGCGACACCAGCTCCGACTGTGCCGAGTCCAAGCAGGCCGATGCCGATCCGAGTCCCCATGTGAACAGTCCGTTCGCGTCGTCAGACCAACGACTTTATTCAGCGACGGGCGCGTCGCCGGCAGCGAGCTGGGCCGCTTGCGCCTGCATCTTGCGCAGAATGTTCAGAAATCCATTGGCCCTCGAGGGCGTCAGGCTCGCCTGCAGCCCTGTCGCTGCGATGAAAGCGGGATCCACGGCCACGACCTGTGCGGGGGTGAGTCCGTCAAGCCCTTGGATGAGAAGCGCCAGGAGTCCCTTCGTGATCAGGGCATCGGAATCGCCTTGCCAGCGCATGACGCCACCGTCGACGGTTCCATCGACATACACCTGTGACACACACCCCTGAACCTTGTGTTCGTCGGTTTGCAGGTGCTCCGCCATTGGCGGCAGTTTCTTGGCGAGCCAGAGAACGTACTCGTAACGCTTGCGGGGGTCGGACGTGCTGGTGAGTTTGTCCGCCAGTTTGTCGAGAGCTGCGCTGCCGTAGCGGCTGGCGCCGCTGCCGGAATCATCCATGACGTCTCAGCCGGGTCGTGAGCGCCTGACCCTACCGACCAGCACCATCCCTCCGTAGAGCCCTGCTGCGGCTCCCGCAGTCCCAAGTAGGGCGAGCAGCCTCGGATGGCCTGCGGGGTGCTGGGTCACGGCATCAAGCTGAACAGCCCCGTTCTCGATCGGCAAGGTCAGGTAATCGCGATGCCCCGGCCCCCCGTCGATCTGCAGGTCGACGGTTCCCTCGCTGAGGGCGGGAAGCGTGAGTTGAACCACACCGTTCTGGTCGATCTGGCCGAGCGCGGCCCCGGGCGTTCCGTCCTCCTCCAGCATTCGAACGAGGGCGCCAGCAGCCGGTTCTCCTGTGGAGAAGCTGCTGCGCAGCTCCAGTGTTCCGTTCAGGTAACTGAGGGTGCTCTCAATGGCATGGGCGTGAGCCGCCTGGGGCAGGCCCATGGCAAGGGCTGACCCGGCTGCCGTCAGAACGAACCCTTGCATCAGTCGCCCCATGAAGCTGCCGAAAACCCTGGGACCCATCCTGCGGCGAAATCGAGACCTTGGAAAGGGCAGGTTGACCACGTCATGGGGGCGACGCCGACGGTTCAGATCCAGTGCACGCCATCTTCACTGACCCAGCCCTGGAAGGGTTGATCCCAGCTGTCACGGGGAAGCGGTGTCGCATTGACGCATGCCGCCGCCACCACGCCCAGGGCGGGGATGCGCCGCCAGGCGGGATCGGCCCGCAGCCGGTCGTAGTAGCCACCGCCGTACCCGAGGCGGATCCCCGTTGCATCCATCGCAAGGGCAGGAACAAGCATCAGATCCAGCTGATGCGGCTTCAGGGGGGCCTGGTCCAGTGGTGCGGGGATTCCGCAGCCATCGTTGATCAGGGGTGCTTCGTTCCAGGGCCGATAGCTCAGACCGCCTTCGCCATCGGCACAGGGCAGGGCCCAGGCTCGCTTCGATAAGGAACTCCGCAGAGGCCGCAGGTCAGTTTCTCCCCTCAGTGGCCAGTAAAGACCGAGATGTCCCGAACCGGTGGCGGTCGTCAGCCACCGTTCGATTGCCCGCAGGATCGCCTCATCATTCCGGGTCTGGCGCAGGGCGCGAAACCGTTGGCGCAATTGCGTTTTCCCGCCCTTCGCAACGCTCATGGCATCAGCCCCCAGCGACCGAACAGGGGCAGCTCAAACCGGACTTCCAGCTGCCCTGGAGGCCAGATCTCCGCCAGCTCCTCGCCCAGAGTCGACAGCAGCCCGCACTTCGCGCTGCCTGCGCAGCGCAGGGCTGACCAGGTGCCGATGAATCCGAGCAGCTGCTGCTGGGTCCAGAGCGTCTGGATGGTCCAATGTGGCGGCAACGTCTGGCTTGGGCCGGGGAACGGGAGGTGGGCATAGCTCTCCCGCACATGGCGTCGTTCCGGCGGCCACCAGGGGTTCAGATGGTTCTGATCAAGCTGATCTAGCCACCCTTGAAGGGGGGGCGGTGCGCCCTGAACTCGGTGATAGCCCACCCACACCAGCAGACCTCCGGGCTTCAGCACCCGCGTCACCTCTCGGTTGAACCGGGGGACATCCAGCCACTGGATGGCTGCGGCCACAACTGCAGCATCCACGCTGCAGGTATCGAGGTCACTGGTTTCCGCTTCAGCGATTCGGTAACGGATCCTCGGATGGGGAATGGCAGCGCGAATCTGTTCCGGATTCACGTCGCTCGCCTCGACGCTGGCAAAGAGGCTCGCCAGGCCCAGGGAGGCCTGGCCGTTGCCGCAACCCACATCCCAGCAGAGGTCGTGGTTGGGAGCCTTGGCGGCGATCCATTCGAAGAGTGCGTCCGGATAGGAGGGGCGACAGGCCCGGTAGTCCGTGGCAACGGCATTGAAATGGCCGTGATCCAGGCCGCGGCTCATCGCTGAAACCAGCCAGTCAGCGCCACCGCCAGGGCATCCGCCGCATCATCCGGTCGGGGCGGGGTATCGAGGTCCAACTCCCGCATCACCGCGTCGAGAACCTCGTCCTTGTCGGCATGTCCGTTGCCGGTGAGCGCCTGTTTGATCTGCATCGGTGGGAACTCCACGATCGGAAGGCCGAAGCGGGTGAGGGTCATGATCACGACCCCACGGGCCTGCACCACCGCGATGGTGTTGCTCGACCGATAGAAAAAGAATTTCTCCACCGACGCCAGATCAGGTGTCCAGAGTCGGATGAGCTGACGAAGATCGCGGGCGATCTCCACCATCCGCTCGCCTTCACTGCGGCCCGGATCGGTGCGGATGATGCCGCAGTCCAGCATGTGCTGAGCCTGAACGCTGCGACCAGCAAGGGGGTCGACATCGATCACGCCATAGCCCACACGGGCAAGGCCTGGATCGATGCCAAGGATGCGCATGGCCGGATGTCAGGCAGCCAGAGCCAGTTCAAAGTCAGCGCGATCGCTGCTCTCGCTGCGCTCGAACACCTTGCAGAACACCTTCACGACCCGATCGCCCGAATCCACCTGTTCCAGGGGATCCTTGCGCAGGCGATGGCGCAGGCAGCAGGAGGACACCCGGGCGACGTCGTCCTCGGTGACCTCGGTGCGTCCCTCAAATGCAGCCAGAGCCCGTGCCGCACGATTGGTGACGATGTCGCCGCGCAGGCCGTCCACATCCAGTTCACCGCAGACCGCGGAGATCCGCAGACGCAGGTCGTCGTCGATCTGAACCTGATTGAGGCGCTGCTGGGCTTCCACAACCCGCTGCTGGAGAGCCTGCTGGCCGGCCTCAACACTGGCGCTGAAGGTATCGGGGTCGGCGTCGAAGGCGGTGCGTTGGTCCACCACCTGCACCCTGAGTTCGGGCTCGCGCACCGTTCTCACTTCAACGCTCATCCCGAAACGGTCGAGCAGCTGGGGCCGCAACTCACCCTCCTCCGGGTTGCCTGATCCGATCAGAACGAAACGGGCGGGATGTCGGATGGACACACCTTCGCGCTCCACGGTGTTCCAACCGGATGCTGCGGAATCGAGCAGCACGTCAACCAGGTGGTCATCGAGCAGGTTGACCTCGTCCACGTAGAGCAGGCCACGGTTGGCTTTGGCCAGCAATCCGGGTTCGAAGGCCCGAACGCCTTCACTCAGAGCCTTCTCGATGTCGATGGTTCCGCAGAGGCGATCCTCCGTGGCACCCAGGGGAAGATCCACCATCGGCACCTGGCGTTCTTCCGTGCTGATCGATTCGCCACGCTCCATCCGCTCACGCACCTCACTGCTCTGCAGGTCGGGGTCGCTCGGTGAACTGTTGTAAGGGTCACCCGCCACGACATCAATGCCAGGCAGGAGGTCGGCGAGGGCACGAATCGTGGTGGATTTGCCGGTGCCCCGATCTCCCATGATCATCACGCCGCCGATGCGAGGGTCGATCACGTTCAGAAGCAACGCCAGCTTCATCTCTTCCTGACCGATCACAGCTGTGAAAGGGAAAACCCTCCGCTTCCGGGGTGCACTCACGGTCCAACACTCACTGTTGGAGTGGATTGTTTCACAGGCAGGACGGAAAGCACCTGCGGAGGCGTGGCATCAGCCGGATAGATCAGCCGCACCCGGACCCTCCGTCCTTCCCCTGGATCCAGGGTCACGCGCCCGAGTTCCGGTCCCTGGAGTCCCTGGCGGAGCACCAGGTGCTGAATGCGTCGCCCCGTCGGGCCTCCTTTGGATCCATCCAGTCCTCGGACTTCAACCGGACCGCGGAACATCACGGATCGGTTCGGAGGCTCGCTGAACAGAAGACGCTTCTCATCACTGCCCGACTTGATCGGTGATTCGAGAGCGAGCACAACACTGCGGCGACGGCTGGTGTTGTTCACCAGGGGGAGGGTGATGTCGTATTCGACGCCGTAGTTGCCATGGGCGGCCCACGCCGTGCCTGGACTCATGGCCTGCAGTTCCGCGGTCTGAACCTGGCCGGTTCCCAGGTCACCCTGTTCGAGACTGCTGATGGGCCAGCCGATCGGGGTGAGAGGAAGCGACAAGCTGTCGCGTCCGGGGTCGGTCACGGACGCGGTCCAGCGGCTGCCGACCTGAACCCCGCTGACACGGGAGTTGATGATGCGGCCGCGACTGCCGCGCGGAGTGGGTGCATGCTCCTTCGGGCTGAGGGTTCCCGAGGCCAGAAGTGCCTGCCAATGCTCCAGGGGCGGAGCCTTATCGGAGGAACCGCGTGCCGCCAGGGTGGCGAGATACACCGGCCCGGAGGTGTGCAGTCGCATCTGCAGATTGCGTCCGTTCAGGAGTGGGTCAAGGCCTTTCACGGGAATCGGCAGAACCACCAGGCTGCTCGCCTGATTCGGCGACAGGGTCCAGCGCTGAGGCAGCTCATGGGTGCGTTCGTTGCGGAGCAGATCGCCGGCCACGCGGCTCCCCGGTCCTGCGGCGATCGGTTCGCTGGTTTCACGCATCAGCGCCGGCAAGGGCAGAAACGGTGCAGCCCGTTGCCCGGGTGCAGTGGCCTGGGACAGGGCCGTACTGCCGCTGATGAGTTCAACCGTGACCGGGTCGTCACCTACCGGTTGCGCCAGCACAGCCATCCAGAGCGTTGACTCCACGGTTTCTGGCGTGCCTGCGTACACGTGATGGCTGAACAGATCGAAGCGGCCCGCCAGGGGCTGGTTCAGCCCGGGTCCGCCGGGAAACATGGACAGCAGGATCCCGTCGCCGGTGATCAACTCGGGGTTGTTGTCATTGACCAGCAGAATCCGGTCGAGACTCCCCGGCAGAGGCGACAGGCGCTGCTCCCGAGCAATCGATTGCCTGGAGGCCGGGGTCACCTCGGCCCGGGCGATGGGGGGTGTCGGATGGAGCCCGACCAGGTTCAGGGCGATCACTATCCCGCTCAGGGACTGCCTGCTGTTCAATCTCGTGACGCTGTTCACCTCCGTTTTAGGGGCATCGCGGCGGATCAGCTTGGGCGCGGTGGCGCCGGCAGCGGCCGCAGCACCGGTGCCATGGCCGCGGCCATCGCACGGATCAGGTCCGTCGATCGGGGGTCATTGAACGG
>WTHL01000310.1 GCA_011523155.1 Synechococcus sp. PL34863bin_39
CTGGAGACGTTGATGCAGCTCGCTTTACCACATCGGTGATCAGGTTGTTCTCCAGTAATTAGCTTCACAAAAGCATAAAAAAAGGGGGGGTTAAATAACCCCCTTTGTGAATCTTTGAATGGATCGATCGATCACATCGGGTGGAAAAGCAGGTCAGGGAAGAAGCGATTCCACTCAATCAGAATGCCGGCTGTGAGTGTGAACCAGATGGCTGCAACCACAGGGGCAGTGGTGAGAAATTTCTGCATCGGATTGAAGGAGCAGTGGTTATGGGAGGGAACGGAAGAGAATCTCAGCGAGGTGAAACAGTCACCTTGTCATCGCTCTCAAGCAGCTTGCCGCTGGTGAATTCACCGAACGCAGCCAGCGGCCACGTGGCAGCAGCGATGCAGCTCTTGAGTGCCAGCTTGAGATCGATCTGAATCTCCTTGGTGTACTGCTCCTTGGTGCCGCGGGTGGCTTTGAGGTACTCACGACCTGCCCAGCCGATGCAGCCGGTGATGTAGAGGAACATCAGGCCGGGGTAGACGAAGTCACCTGCATGGCTCCAGCGGCCATCAACGATCAGGTGGGGAAGTCCGTCATCACCACAGACGGCCTGGCTGTACATCTCGAAGCGGGCTTTGGCCTGCGGAGTGGTCGCTGCGCTGGCGCGCTGTTGAAAACGGGCACTCTCGGAACAGGGGGTGAGACCTGCTACATCAGCCTTGGCAACGGGAGCGAAGCCGAAGACAAGAAGAGCCGAAAGCGCAAGGGCAAAGAGACGACGCATCGGAACGATTCCTGATTGAGCCTGCCCCGAAACGGCAGGATGTCACTTGTGGACACTAGGTGAGCCTGCCCAGCCCGATGACAACAGTCCTGGCCCTCGAAACAAGTTGTGACGAGTCCGCAGCTGCCGTTGTGCGGCGTCGGGACGGGGTCATCGAGGTGCTGGCCCATGGGATTGCTTCCCAGGTCGAGGAGCACGCCCAGTGGGGTGGAGTCGTGCCGGAGATCGCATCCCGCCGCCATGTGGAAGCGCTCCCCCACCTGATCGCGTCCTCTCTGGCTGACTCGGGTGTGTCCATGGACCAGCTGGATGCCGTGGCGGCCACCGTGTCGCCTGGATTGGTGGGGGCCCTGATGGTGGGCTCGATCACGGCCCGCACGCTTGCCGCACTCCATCAGCGTCCGTTTCTCGCGATTCATCATCTGGAAGCCCATCTGGCTTCGGTGCACCTGGCTCCTGAGTCCCCCAAGCCTCCCTACCTGGTGCTCCTTGTGAGTGGTGGCCACACCGAACTCATCCGCGTTGATGCCGATGGCGCCATGCTTCGTCTCGGCCGCAGCCACGATGACGCTGCTGGTGAAGCGTTCGACAAGGTGGCGCGGTTGCTTGGGTTGTCCTATCCCGGAGGACCGGCGATCCAGGCCGTTGCCGCGACCGGGGATCCCCGCCGCTTCTCGCTCCCCAAGGGGCGTGTGAAACGTCCCGGGGGAGGGTTTCACCCCTATGACTTTTCCTTCAGTGGACTGAAAACAGCGATGTTGCGTCAGGTGGAGTCCCTGCGCAGCGCGTCAGAGCTGCTTCCCGTCGCTGACCTGGCGGCCAGTTTTGAGCAGATCGTTGCCGATGTGCTCGTTGAGAGAAGTCTCCGGTGCTGCCGGGACCAGGGCCTCAACACCCTGGTCATGGTCGGGGGGGTCGCAGCCAACCATCGGCTGAGAACGCTGATGGAGGACAAAGGCGGCAACCTCGGCGTCCAGGTGCGCTGTGCCCCGCTGGCTTTTTGCACCGACAACGCTGCGATGGTGGGCGCTGCAGCGTTGCAACGGCTCGCTGCCGGTTCCCGGATCAGTTCACTGGAACTCGGTGTCTCAGCGCGCTGGCCCCTGGAGAAGGCCGCGGACCTTCAGGACTTGACGCCCCCGTTCTGAGGGCGACGTTCTTACGATGGACTCAGTGGTCTTGCCGTTATGTCGCCCGAATCACCCCTTGACGACCGCGGCGACAGGATTGGGAACGACAAGGTCGGGGGCGACAACGTTGAGGTCGTGTCCGGGGGGGAGCTGAACTCCTGGCGGCGCGGATTCACACCCCAGGCAGAGATCTGGAACGGAAGGCTGGCGATGCTCGGTCTGTCGGCGGGTCTTGCCGTACTCCTCCTGTCCCGTCTGGTGAGTCGCTGGTTGTCCTGAAGTCCACCGGAGCGTTGATGCTCGTCTCAGGTGCGACCGCGCAGCGCCTGCGCCAGTTCGTTCGGTTTGAGGCTGACCGCGATGGCGCTGTCCTTCTCGACCCGTCCCTCCTCCACAAGGGTCTGGAGAGACTGATTCGTGGTCACCATGCCGTCGAACCCACTGCGTTCCATGATCTCTTCGACCTCGTCGATCGCACCGCGCTGGATGTAATCCCGGCAGGCATCGGTGTTGATCAGGATGTCGTGATAAGCAGCACGTTTCTTGTCAGTTGTCCGGATCAGTCCCTGGGCGATCACCCCGAGCAGGGATTCGGACAGGGATCGCCGCACGCTTTCCTGCTCTTCGGGTGCGTACATCCCGAGGACCCGTTCCACGGTTTTCACCGCCGAATTCGTATGCAGCGTGCCGAAGACGAGGTGACCGGTCTGGGAGGCCTCCAGGGCTGTGCTGAGGGTTTCCCGGTCCCTGATCTCACCGACCAGGATCACATCGGGATCTTCGCGGAGTGAGGCGCGAAGAGCGTTGTGGAATTTCAGGGTGTGCTGCCCGACCTCCCGGTGGCGAATCAGGGATTTCTTGCTGTTGTGCACGAATTCGACCGGATCCTCAATCGTGAGGATGTGGCGGGTCTGATTGCTGTTGATCCAGTCGATCATGGCCGCCAGCGTTGTGCTCTTGCCGGAGCCAGTCGGCCCAGTCACCAGAACGAGTCCCTTCGGGCGCGAGGAGAGATCCCTGAGAACATCGGGCAGATTCAGATCCTCCAGGCTCAGAATCGTCTGTGGAATCAGGCGGAGAACCATGGCTGATCCCCGCAGCGAATCCAGCAGGTTGATGCGCACCCGCACAAAGGAGAAGGCGTGGGATCCGTCAAATTCCTTCTCGGTGCTGAAGCCATCAATCTGTTGCGGCGTCAGGATCTCCTGCAGCCAGCCCTGAAACATCGCCGGAGTTGTGACCGGCCACTCGGTCGTCAACATCTCCCCGCGGGCTCGATACCGGGGCTGCTCGCCAATCCCAAGATGCACGTCGGAATGCCCTGCTTCATGGGCGATGCGCACAATTTCCTCAAGGCTGGGGACGTCGCCCTCGGGCCTGCTGGATGGGATGACCGGTGACTGCGGTCTGACGGCAGGTTGTGCCGTGGTGCGCTGCTGTTCCACCGGGGTCTGCGGCAGCGGTGGCTGCGCTGCAGGACGATTGCCTCCCGGCTGCGAAGGCAGGGGGGGGAACCCTGGAGGAAAAACCGGACTGGTCACGGGGACGGCTGAGGCTTCTTCAAACAGCTTCGCGATCTCACGTGATTTGGCAACCCGGTTTCACTCCTAAAGTGCCTGAGATGCTCGGGAATCTATGGCTGGTAAGCCGAGGGTGACGATTGTTCTCGGTACCCGGCCAGAAGCGATCAAGCTCGCCCCGGTGATTCAGGAGTTTCAGGCCTGCCCACTGGTTTCAACCCGCGTGGTGCTCACGGGGCAGCACCGCGAGATGGTCATGCAGGTGATGGATCTGTTCGGTCTCAAGGCCGACCATGACCTCAACCTGATGGCACCACGGCAGACCCTGACCCACGTCACCTGCGCTGCGCTCCAGGGGCTGCGGGATGACTTCCAGGCCTACCCGCCCGCCATGGTTCTCGTTCAGGGGGACACCACGACCGCTTTCGCAGCCGCACTGGCGGCGTTCTATGAACAGATCCCCGTCGGTCACGTTGAGGCGGGGCTTCGCACCGACAACATCCTGGATCCGTTCCCTGAGGAGGCCAATCGTCGGTTGATCTCCCAGGTTGCCCAGCTTCACTTCGCTCCGACCCAACGCTCCGAGGCCAACCTCCTGGATGCTGGCGTTGTCGGTCGGGTGCTCGTCACCGGCAATACGGTGATCGATGCCTTGCTGCGCATGGCTGAACAGGCGCCGAGCCTGGACGATCTCGGCATCGACTGGCTGCGGCAACGGGTCATCCTCGCGACGGTTCACCGACGTGAGAACTGGGGCGAGCCTCTCGCGCAGATTGCAGCCGGTCTGTGCAACCTGCTTGACGATCATCCCGACACGGTTCTGTTGCTTCCTCTCCATCGCAACCCCACGGTTCGCGACCCGCTCCGCGCTCTGCTGGGTGACCATCCCCGCGTTGTGCTCACCGAACCCCTGGACTACGACCGTCTCGTCGCAGCCATGCAGGGCTGCACACTGCTGCTGACCGATTCCGGAGGGTTGCAGGAGGAGGCTCCTGCCCTTGGTAAGCCCGTCCTCGTGCTTCGCCGCACCACGGAACGACCTGAGGCTGTGGAGGCTGGAACAGCGCGTTTGGTGGGCGTCGATGCGGAGGCCATCGCCTCGGAGGCGCACCGCCTGCTCAGCGACCCAGAGGCCTACAACGCCATGGCCCGTGCTGTGAATCCATTCGGCGACGGCAAGGCCAGTTCCAGAATTCTTGAGGCCTGCCTTGCCCTTCTCCAGCACTGAGCGGGGCCGGTCGGCTTTCAGCTCCGGCGGGGCGTATCGATGGCTGCTGGAACGGAGCTGGGACCCTGGCCCATCGGTTGCGGTTGCCGGCCGTTCCAGCCGGAGCCTGATCTTCTGCGGATTGAATCCCTCAAAAGCCGACGCCGATCAGAACGATTCCACCCTCCGGCGGCTGCGGTCGTTCGCCGGGGCATGGGGCTATCAGCGCCTGATCGTGATCAATCTGTTTGCCCTGGTGACGCCATCGCCGCAGATGCTCCGTCGTCACCGGCGACCGGTTGGCTCCGCCAATGACGCTGTGATCAATCACTGGCTCCGTCACTGGGCCTGCCGCCCCAGTTGGGATCTATGGCTGGGATGGGGTGCCAACGGGAGCCTCCATGGCCGGGACTGCTGGTTTCTGGACAGGCTTCAGTCGCTGATCACAACCCGGTCCAGCCGAACTGGCGACGGTCCGTTCTGTCTTGGGCGAACGCGCCGCGGTCATCCCCGGCATCCCCTGTATCTCCCCGCATCGTCCATCCCTCAACCCTGGTTTGCGGCGGGAGTCTCTCCGATTCGTCATCCTGTGTCAGACGTTCAGGTCTGTACGGTTTCCCCATGACTCGCACCCCGCGCCGTTACGCCGTCTCTCTGCATCTGATGGGTGGGCAGACCGAGATGGTGCATTTCCCCACGCTGGAGCAGTTCCAGCAGTGGTATCAGGGCCTTGTCAATGCCGGTGCCAACAGTGGGTTTGTGAACGTTCCCCTCGGCGAGTTGGATGGGGAGTATCTGGTGGTCCGACCCGAAGCCGTGATCGGGGTGCGCGTCGAGCCGCAATTCAATGCCATAGATGACGCCTGAGCGACTAGGTCTGCTCTGGGGCGTCACCGTTTTTGCCGGGGCGTCGGCGCGGCTGGTGGCGGCTCTGTCGGGGCTCCCCGGCGTGGTTCTTCTGCTGCTTTCCGGCCTGCTGATCGGCCGCTCCGGGCTGGGCCTGGTCGAACCGCTTGACCTCGGTCAGGGTCTCGCCACCGTTGTGGGTCTGCTGGTGAGTCTGGTTCTCTTCGATGGGGGGCTGAATCTGCGTCTCCCTGGGGACACCATCAAGGCCACGGTGCTGCGGATCTCGGTGGTGCGGTTGCTCCTGTCCCTTGGCTCGGCGCTGCTGGCGGCGCACTGGCTTGCGGGTCTGAATTGGTCTGTCGCTGCTGTCTACAGCGCGATTGTCCTGGCGACCGGCCCCACTGTGGTGACGCCTCTTGTTCAGCAGATTCGGCTGGCTTCTCCCCTCGGGGATGTTCTGGAGGCGGAAGGGCTTGTCCTCGAGCCTGTGGGTGCGGTGCTGGCCCTGCTGTTGCTGGAACTGGTGCTCGGCAACCTCCACGGCTGGCGAGAGCTGGCCTATGGACTGTTGGCTCGACTCGGGGGGGGTGTTCTCATCGGCCTGGCGGCTGGATGGCTGTTGTCCGAGGCTCTGCGACGGCTGCGTCCCGATCCTTCGGTCGGTCTGCGGCTTCAGATCACCCTCGGCGTGTTGTTTCTGATGTTCGGCCTCTGTGAATGGCTGCTGCCGGAATCGGGGCTTCCCGCTTCCGTCGCGGCGGGCGTTGTGGTCGGTCGCCGTCCCTCCACGCAGGCGGCGCAGTTGGATGAGGTCATCCGTGAGCTGGCGAGCCTCTCGATCACGATGCTGTTCCCGTTGCTGGCGGCCGACGTGTCATGGGCCGAACTGAGTCCCTTGGGGTGGGGTGGAATCAGCTGTGTGCTGATGCTCATGCTTGTGGTTCGACCGGTTGCCGTGGGTCTCGCCACAATCGGTCAGCCCCTGGACTGGCGCCAGAAGCTGTTCATGGGCTGGCTGGCCCCAAGGGGGATCGTCACAGCGGCGGTTGCTTCGCTGTTTGCGATCCGCCTGGAGCAGGCCGGGGTCCTCGGGGCCGGCAGGCTCCAGGGGCTTGTCTTTCTCACCATTCTGATGACGGTCGGACTTCAGGGGTTGACCGCACTGCCCCTGGCCCGTTTTCTCGGCCTTGTAGACCCCAGTGGGGATCGCAGCAGTGCAACTCAGGAGGGTGGTTCAGAGGCAGCGTCTCAGTCGCTCTCGATCGTGACCAAGTCGGGCCAGTAGGGACCAGGTGGTCATGAGGTCAGGCCCCTGCAGCTTGCCGAGCAGGGCAGCGCGGAGGGTTTTCATCAACAGACCTTTCTTGACACCCGCGTCCATGACAGCCGTCTTGAGCAGTTCCTGACCGTGCGAGAGGTCGAGTCCATCCCAGGGATCCGCATCAAGGCGATTCAGAAGGGCTTCAAGTGCCGGTTTGGCCCCCTCAAGATCAAGCTGTGCCTCGGCATCGCTCTCGAGCGGTGGCTCGACGAAGAACGGAGAGGCCTGGGCGACCCCATCCTTCAGCAGGGTGAGTGACGGTCCAAGAAGCTCTGCGAGAGCAAGAGCCCAACCTTGGTCGTCGGGAACCGACCAGCCTTCGGCATGCCAAAGAGGCAGGAGGGCATCCAGGAGCTGCTGTCCCGTCCATGCATGCAGGACCTGGGCATTCAGCCAGTTCAGCTTGTCCCAGTCGAAGCGGGCCCCCGCCTTGTTGACTCTCTCGAAGCTGAATACGTCTGCGGCTTCCTGGAGCGTGAAGCGTTCGTCCATTCCCTCAGGTACCGACCATCCCAGCAGGGTCATGTAGTTGGCAATGGCGTTGGGTGTGTATCCCATCGCCCGGAAATCATTGATGGATGTCACGCCATCGCGCTTGGAGAGCTTTCGGCCTTCCGCATTGAGGATCAAAGGGGCATGGGCGAACTCAGGCCGCGGCAATCCAAGGGCTGCGTAGAGAAGCAACTGCTTGGCGGTGTTCGCGATGTGGTCTTCACCCCGGATCACATGGCTGATCGCCATGGCCGCATCATCGACCACAACCACGAGGTTGTAGAGCGGATCACCGATCTGGTCAGCAGGTGCGCGGCGCGCCACAACCATGTCTCCACCGAGATCGGACCCTTTCCAGCTCATCGGGCCGCGGACCAGATCATTCCATCGAATCTCCTCGCTGTCGTCGATGCGGAAGCGAATGACGGCTTCACGGCCCTCGGCCTTGAAGGCGGCCTCTTGGTCTGCGGTGAGGTTGCGGTGACGGTTGTCGTAGCGCGGAGCCTGGTTGCTCGCCTTCTGCTGCTCACGCATGGCCTCGAGCTCGGATTCCGAGGCGTAACAGCGGTAAGCCAGTCCTCGGTCGAGGAGGGTCTGAATCGCAGCGCGATGGTCATCGACCCTTGCGCTCTGGATCACCGGTTCCTCGTCCCAGTCGATCCCAAGCCATTGCAGGCCTTCGAGAATGTTCTGGGTGTATTCCGGTTTGGAACGCTCTTTGTCGGTGTCCTCGATTCTCAGGAGAAAGGACCCTCCAAGATTCCGGGCATACAGCCAGTTGAAGACAGCGGTCCGAGCTGTTCCGATGTGAAGGGTGCCGGTTGGACTGGGAGCCAAACGAACGCGAACCGACACAGCGTCTCGATGATTGAAAACGGGACCGACGGGGCTCGAACCCGCAACTTCCGCCGTGACAGGGCGGTGCTCTAACCAATTGAACTACGGTCCCAGGTACAACCTCTCAGAAGAAACTTCTGAGGTCGCCCTGTGTCGCTTCAGCGACTTAGAAAGTATCGGCCTCAGCCCTGCCCTCCGTCAACCAACTGGTTGGTTTTGTGCCGAGTGGTGGGGATTTCGGTGCGGATTGTGGTGGCGGCGAGATCGCGGTCACCGCCGGATCCAGGGGTGCATGGAGGCAAAAAAAGCCCCGCATCAGGGCGGGGCAGAATCATCAAACACAATTGCTGTCAGGGACGGAATCCGGCCGGTTCAATCAGGCGGACCTGATTTCCCCGTGCGGTGAACTCACGGCCTTGGTCACTCTGAACGACCACGCGGCCACCAGACTTGACACGGATGACCCGAGCTCGAACCCAGCCAAGAGCGGCTGACTCGAGCACCTTCACGACATCACCAGGTTGAAGATCTAACTCCATGCTCGAACTCGGAAAAGTGCATGAGGGGACATCGGACGCGCCGTGGAGGACTCGAACCCCCGACATCAGGTTTTGGAGACCTGCGTTCTACCAACTGAACTAACGGCGCAAGGCGATGAACCCCTCGACCACTGCATAACAGTGGTGTTTGGACTGGTTGAGGCCGAGGCCTCAGCGGTCGAAGCGCTGCTTCACACGCGTGGCCTTGCCCACCCGGTCTCGCAGATAGAAAAGCTTCGCCCTGCGAACTTTACCGCGACGCTCGACCTTGATGGAGGCCACCTGGGGGCTGTGAAGCATGAAAACCCGCTCGACGCCGATCCCCTGGAAGATGCGGCGAACCGTGATCGTCTCGTTGACGCCACCGTGGCGCTTGGCAATCACAACGCCCTCATAGGGCTGAACGCGCTCCTTGTTGCCTTCGCTGATTCTGACGCCGACACGAACCGTATCGCCGACATAGATGTCGGGAAGCTCGCTCTTCTGCTGAGCGGCTTCGAATTCCCGAATGATGTCCTGGGGGCTCCGTTTCACGGCCGTTGTGCTCACCTTTGCTGACTGGGGCTTCTCAGCGGTCTCCACAGCACTGGTGACGGCCTCGGTTGCGTCTCCCTGTACGGGAGTTTCCTTCGAATCCGCTGCCATCCCAGTTCCGGGTAATCACGCCAAACGACAAGCTTACCCCTCCGTCTTCCCCTCAAGCCCTTTCCGCTTCCAGGACCTGCTGACTTCCCGCCAGGCGAGACCGCCACCAGTCGTCAGCATCCAGATCAGCCCCAGGCCGTTCAGGAGCACAACCAGGGGTTCGAGTTCCGGGCCCAGCCACTCACCTTCATGCAGGCTCATCAGCCAGTGGACCTGATCGCGCTCAAAGCCCCCCCAATCCCGCGCCAGGCGATAGGTGACTCCCGTGCTGACACTCACCAGGAGCGGGAGGATCACAAATGGCGCCATCCAGCGGTGCAGCTTGCGGATCGGCCGGAGCCACGTCATTACCCTCTCAGGACGCTGCCGCCATTGATAGCGTGAATCAAGGATCACTGATCCATCACAACGGTGCTGAATTCAGCATGTTGTGAGGTCCGCGAGGTCCGCCCAACCCGTTTCGCCGAATGCGATGAATCTGTTCGCTGACCTTCTTGCCGGTTCCAACGCTGGCAAAGCCACGGCCACAGGCCCCCGCATTCAGCAGCGACGCGGTGTCGAGGTCAAATCCTCCCGCGAATTGAAGATCATGGCTGAGGCCAGCAGGATCGTGGCCACGGTGCTGAAGGAGATCATGGGGTCTGTGCAGGCCGGGATGACCACGGGTGATCTCGATGCAATCGCCGAGCGCAGGATTCGGGACATGGGTGCCACCCCGAGCTTCAAGGGCTATCACGGGTTCCCCGCGAGCATCTGCGCCAGCATTAATAACGAGGTGGTGCACGGCATTCCAAGTGCCAAACGGGTGATTCAGAATGGCGACCTGCTCAAGGTCGACACCGGTGCCTATTTCGATGGGTACCACGGCGATAGCTGTGTTTCCATCTGCGTTGGTGACGCCTCGGAGGAGGCCCAGACCCTGACCAGGGTGGCGCGCGAATCGCTGATGGCCGGTCTGTCCAAGATCAAGGCCGGAAACACGCTTCTTGATATCGCCGGTGCCGTTGAGGACCATGTTGTCGCCAACGGTTTTAGCGTTGTCGAGGACTACACAGGTCATGGAGTCGGTCGCAATCTCCATGAGGAACCTTCTGTCTTCAACTTCCGTACCGACGAGTTGCCCAACGTGAAGCTGCGTCCCGGCATGACGCTGGCTGTGGAACCCATCCTCAATGCCGGCAGCAAACACTGCCGCACCCTCAAGGACCGCTGGACGGTGGTAACCCGCGATGGAAGTCTGTCCGCCCAGTGGGAACACACCATCGTGGTGACGACGGACGGCTGCGAAATCCTCACGGATCGCGGCGATTGAACGTCCGGTTGTAGATCCAGCGGACCCCTTCGGTGAAAGGCATCAGAAGGTAGGTGATCGGATTGGGCGTCACGATGATCAGGCTGAGGTTCCAGTTCGCCTGGATCAGGATCTGCTTCGCCACCCAGTCCGCCGTCATTACGCCGATTGGATTCAGATCAGATCTGAAGGGGCCCAGGACCAGTTTCCTCAGATGCAACTGAGCTCTTTGCTCCCTCGTCTGGTTGCTCCAGCGCAGGCTCACCAGCTGTCCGATCAGGCGCTTGCTGAGCTCGTAACCCGGGCTCAACGCTGGCTGAATTTCCGCCTCGGAGGTGTTGATCCAGAGTTCTCTGGGCCGGGTTGTGACAGGACTGCTGGTACTGACGGCCTCGAAGCGGTTGATCAGCGTCCACGTGCTCAGTGCATTGACGGTTAGGGCTCGTGTCAGCGACGCGCTGCTCTGATCCGCGCCCGGATTGACGCCGTGGTTCAGAACAAGAAGGTCGAGGCTGGCGAGCACGGGATTGAGATCGTCGGTGGTCTCACAACTCCACTGGACCCACTCCTGAGCGCGATGGTCTGTTGGCTCCTCGCTGGGCCTCGGGCCGTGGCTCAGGCCCACCACCACTGCGCCCTGGTCCAGGAACTGGCGGCAGAGCGCTTGGCCCAGGGCGCCACGAATCCCGGTGATGCCGACGCGTAAACCCTTCCATCGGTTGTCCGAACCGGGTTGTGCGGGGGACTTTGCCATCCTCTTAGCTTGGGGCATCCTTGGTGAAACAGCAGGAACCAGTGGCGAGCTCGTCCTTTGCAGCCCAGATTGCTCTGTTCGCGCCTTACTGCGGAGGTCTCCAGCAGGAAGAAGAGCTGTTGCGTGTCTTCCCGATGCTTGGCCAGGGGCGTTTCGAGGGGGTGCGGAGCCTCACTGATGGCGAAGTCCGCCGATTTCAGCTGCGCTGGCAGGCAGTCCGTGCTCCGTTGATGCCCTGTTCCTGTGAGCTCGATGTCGACGGCCAGCCTGGTCTCCACTATGTCTTTGAGGTGCCGTGCCATCAATTGGTTTCCTGGCTGATGCCGGTCGCGTCGGACGGATCGGGCCAGGATCTTCCCGACAGTTTCTGGTCGTGGTTACTGCTTGAGCAGGATGCGGCCTGAACCCCCTTGGAGCAGGGTCGTTACATTGATCCCAAATTGGGTGTGAGGGGCTTGCGATGGGATCGACGTTGCTGATCGGTTCGTGTGAACCCTTCAGTGGGAAATCAGCTCTGGTGTTGGGTCTTGCCCGCCAACTGGCTGCGGCAGGCCATGCCGTTCGGGTCGGCAAGCCTCTCGCGACCAGTGTCGACTGGACGCCGGGTTCTGGTTCCTGTCCCGATCCCCTCATTGATGACGATGTTCGGTTCATCGGCTCCACCCTTGGCCTGTCTGATCAGCAGTTGATGCCATCGCTGCATCTGCTGACGCCTGCCACGGCGGACGAGCGTCTCGCGGACGCGCAGCTCGAAGCCGGTGATGGTTTTCGCGATCTTCAGGCAGATCTCCGCAATGCCGAGTCGACGGTCACCCTGCTCGAAGCGGCCGGAAGTCTGCACGAGGGGTTGTTGTATGGCCTGAGCCTCGGGCAGCTCGCCAAGGGCCTGGATGCCTCGGTGGTGCTTGTGCATCTCTGGCGCGACACTTGCAGTGTTGACGCTCTTCTCGCCGCCCGTGACCAGCTCGGCGATCGCCTGGCCGGGATTGTGCTGAATGCCGTGAATCCCGGGGATGTCGAAGGACTCCAGCGCACGGTGGTGCCCCAGCTCGAGGCGCTCGGGCTTGCGGTCTTCGGGGTGATGCCGCGGTCTCCTCTGCTCCGCAGCGTCACCGTTGGTGAACTGGTGCGGCGGCTCGATGCCCGCGTCCTCTGTTGCGAAGAACGGCTTGAGCTGCTGGTCGAGACGCTCAGCATCGGCGCCATGAACGTGAATTCGGCCATGGAGTTTTTCAGGCACCGTCGGAACATGGCCGTCGTCACCGGTGCCGACCGCACGGACATTCAGCTCGCAGCCCTTGAGGCGTCCACCCAATGCCTGATCCTCACCGGTGCCGGCGAACCGCTTCCCCAGCTGATCAGTCGTGCTGACGAGCTGGAGGTGCCTCTCCTCAAGGTTGAACACGACACCCTGTCCACCGTGGAGGTGATCGAGCAGGCCTTTGGTCATGTTCGACTGCATGAAGCGGTCAAGGCCACCTATGCCTTCAGACTCGTCGAGGAGCACTGCCAGCTCGACCGATTGTTCACCTTGCTCGGGATCGCGGCATGACGGCCGCTGCCAACCATCACGACCTGACCGTCAGGTCGTGATGGTTGGCCTTGAAATTACTGCTAATTTCGTTTTGTAAATGGCGGGATGTCTTTGAGCCGTTCCCTTGATCTTCCTGCCCTCGACAGGGTTGACACACTTGCCCAGGAACTGGCTCTTCTCCAGGACAAAGGCAAGCGACGCATCGCAATTCTCGGCAGTCGCCACGTTCCGATCGTCGCGATCCACCTTGTCGAACTGATCGCGCGTTCCCTGGCCCAGGAAGGGCACTCCCTGATCACATCAGGAGCACAGGGTGTGAATGCAGCCGTAATCCGCAGTGTGCTGGATGTGGATCCAGCCCAACTCACGGTGCTTCTGCCGCAGAGTCTTGATCGTCAACTGCCTGAGATCCGCGACAGTCTTGAGAACGTCCTCCATCTGATCGAGAAACCTGAACAGGACGATCTTCCTCTTCCTCTGGCGAGCAGTCTCTGTAACCAGGACATCATCAGTCGCTGCGATCAGCTGATCTGCCTGGCTTTTCATGACAGTGAAACGCTTCTGAACAGCTGCAGGAGCGCCGAGGACATGGGCAAGGTCGTCAGTCTTCTGTTCTTCGACTGATCGTCGCCATCCCCATCACCTGAAGCTGCGTCCCTTCGCGCCCCACCACAAGAACCTGGTCACCGTCGCTGAGGTCCCTGTCGAGATCCAGCGATGCCGCCGCCCAGCTCTGTCCATGCCAGCGGACTCGCCCATCCCCTCCGGCAGGGATGGGTTTGATCACCTCAGCCAGATCCTCCCGTTGACGCCGGTTGACGGCCTCAGGATTCCGTCCTCCGGACC
>WTHL01000260.1 GCA_011523155.1 Synechococcus sp. PL34863bin_39
AGATCACATCATCCGGCGATGCCGAGAGGGCCCCAGCGATCCGCAGACGGGCACGTTCCAGGGACTCGGCAGCAGCGACACCCTGGGGATGGAGGCTGGATGGGTTTCCCCAGGCTGAGGTCTGCACCTCAGCCATGGCTTCAACGACACCCTTCCTGGGCGGAGAAGTCGCGCAGCTGTCGAGGTAGATCGTGGATCGGAACTCAGCCACCTGGTCCCTTGCTGATCCTTGCGCGGGTGCGCTGTTCGAGGCTGTCAGCTGCGAGGTCGATCATGGTGTCCAGCGACATTGAATCCAGAAGCGATTGCACCTGTTGCTGGGCTTCGGCTCGTAGGCACTGATCGGGTTGACGGCAACCATCCCTGCAATCCCTTGAACAGTTCAAGGTCGGGACCTCGGCATCGTCTCCCTGGTTCGTGGTTTCAGCCATTGGCGCGGTCGCTGCCAGCTGCGATGGTGATGTCTCCGTTGGAGCCGGCACCAGCTCAGGTATCAGCACACCATCGAACACCGCCTCAGCGGGGCCTGTCATGAACACGGATCCCCCCCGGTCGGGCCAGCTGATTCGCAGTGGCCCACCGGGCAGCATCACCTCGGCCTCCGCATCACTCAGACCCAGGAGATGGGCCGCCACCAGGGTTGCGCAGGCTCCAGTGCCGCAGGCCAGGGTCGGTCCGGCGCCGCGCTCCCAGACACGGATTTCAAGGGTGCCTGTGCCGTGAACCTGGAGGAAATGGACGTTCGTCTTCGCCGGGAAACTTGGATGCTGTTCCAGCGCCGATCCCCAGGTCTCAAACGGAATCGTTCCGAGGTCATCACAGGAACCACGACATGGGGGTTGCCCATTCCGACAGCTGCCACGGCGAGGAGCTCGCCGTCGACCGTCAGTTCGCCCTGCGGCATGCCCTGAGGTCCCGTGGGCAGTGTCGTCGGCACCCCACCGGGATCCAGGATCGGCAATCCCATATCCACGCGGATCTGTCCATCGTTCTGAAGGACAGGAACGATCAGCCCGGCTGGCGTTTCGATTGTCCAGGACCGCCCCGGAGCATCGCCGTCGCTATCGGCAAGGAAGCGAGCCAGGCAACGGATTCCGTTGCCGCACATCTCGGCTTCGCTGCCATCGGCATTGAAGATCCGCATCCTCAGCTCAGCCTCTCCCTCGGGCGGCAGAGCGAAGATGAGGCCGTCAGCCCCCACCCCGAAGCGGCGATCGCAGATCCGTCTCACCCAAGCCGGATCCGGGCAGGTCAGCGAGGGGTCAAGATCACCCTTACGCCCCTCAATTAAGACAAAGTCATTGCCGAGGCCCTGATATTTGCTGAACTGCAGCATGAATTCCCTCTGAGGAACGGAAGCAATGGATCCCAGTTTCGACCCCAGTCTGCCGGGTGTGCGTCAGCTGCAGTCCTGGACAAGGGATCAGCGCGTGATCAGTGTTGAACTGGTGAACGGGAACAGCCTGGAAGGGGTGCTCCAGTGGCAGGACCCTCAGTTCCTCGCCCTGCGACGTTCCGCCTCCGAGGAACCTGTCCTGATCAGTCGTCAGGCTGTTCTGATGATTCGTCTTCTCGGCTGAGGGTGGTGTGCCCTCCTTGGCGGGGATATGGGTGTGGCACGATCGCACGCAGGTAAAGCCTGTCCGTGCCCGCCGTGACGACATCCCCCCAGTCAGATTCCGTCAACGGTCAGCGCCGTTATGCACCGCTTGAAACAGAGGAGCGTTGGCAGAAACACTGGCAGGACTGCAACCTCGACAGGACGCCTGATCCCGAGGATCCCCGACCTGCGTTCTATGCGCTGTCCATGTTTCCTTACCCCAGTGGCAATCTCCACATGGGTCACGTGCGCAATTACGTCATCACTGACGTGATCGCCCGTGTTCAGAGGATGCGTGGTCATGCGGTGCTGCACCCCATGGGATGGGATGCGTTCGGTCTTCCTGCGGAGAACGCCGCCATCGAACGGGGCATCGACCCTGCGGTCTGGACCGACCGCAACATCGAACAGATGCGCAGTCAACTGGCGCGTCTGGGGCTTTCAATCGACTGGTCCCGAGAGCAGGCCACCTGCCACGACGACTACTACCGCTGGACCCAGTGGCTCTTCCTTGAACTCCACGCCGGCGGCCTGGCCTACCAGAAGGAAGCGCAGGTCAATTGGGACCCTGTGGATCAGACCGTGCTCGCCAATGAACAGGTCGATGCCGATGGCAAATCCTGGCGTTCAGGAGCTGTGGTTGAGCAACGTCTTCTGCGCCAGTGGTTCCTGAAAATCACGGATTACGCCGATGCGCTTCTTGATGATCTGGATCAACTGAAGGGCTGGCCCGAACGGGTTCGCACCATGCAGGCCAACTGGATCGGACGATCCCAGGGCGCGGAGATTCGATTCCCTCTGCATGTCGAAGGCGCTGCAGCGTCCTCCATGGACGCTGTCACCGTCTTCACCACCCGGCCCGACACACTGTTCGGTGCCAGTTATGTGGTGCTGGCTCCGGAGCATCCACTGGTGGATCAGATCACCTCCGATGAGCATCGTGAGGCGGTCACAGCGTTCAGAGACCTCGTTGCCTCACTCAGCAGCGAGGAGCGCACTGCAGACGATCAGCCAAAACGCGGAATCCCCATCGGAGCGGAGGTCACCAACCCTGTCAATGGCGAGCGTCTGCCGGTGTGGATTGCGGATTACGTGCTGTCCGATTACGGCACAGGAGCCGTGATGGGCGTCCCTGCCCATGACCAGAGAGATTTTCTGTTCGCCCGTCGCCATGAACTTGCCGTTCGCCCTGTGGTCAAGCCCTCAGGCGCTGATGAGCATCTCTGTGATGGTGAGGCCTGGACTGAACCTGGCGTTCTGATTCATTCCGACGAGTTCAACGGCCTCCACTCGGACCAGGCCAAGCGGGCGATCACCGAAAAAGGAGAAGCCGAAGGCTGGGCGAACGCGAAGGTTCAGTACCGCCTGCGCGACTGGCTGATCTCCCGGCAGCGTTACTGGGGCTGCCCGATTCCGATCATTCACTGCGACAGCTGCGGATCTGTTCCAGTGCCGCGAGAGCAGTTGCCGGTCACGCTTCCCAGCAACGTTGATCTCTCCGGTCGAGGAGGATCACCACTGTCTCAGTTGGATGACTGGGTCAATGTCGCCTGTCCCTGCTGTGGACAACCGGCACGACGGGAAACGGACACCATGGACACCTTCATGTGTTCCTCCTGGTATTTCCTGCGATTTGCAGATCCACACAACGTTGATGTGCCCTTCAATCCCGAGGCCATCAGTCGTTGGCTCCCCGTTAAGCAATACGTGGGTGGAATTGAACACGCCATTCTCCATCTTCTTTATGCACGGTTCTTCACCAAGGCACTGCGGGACCGTGGACTTCTCACCATCGACGAACCGTTTGAACGTCTGCTGACGCAGGGCATGGTGCAGGCCGTCACCTACCGGAACCCCCGTACCGGCCGATACGTCGCTCCGGACCGTGTCGCTGATGAGGGTGATCCCAGAGATCCAGACGACGGAGGAACGCTGGATGTTCTGTTCGAGAAGATGTCGAAGTCGAAGTACAACGGTGTTGACCCCGCGGCGGTGAT
>WTHL01000292.1 GCA_011523155.1 Synechococcus sp. PL34863bin_39
GTACTTGGTGGTGTAGTCGTACCAGTCCGCCTCGAAACGGATCTCGCCGACTAGGGACGGCTTCAGGGTCCGTTTGCCGAGGACCGCGCATTCCAGCTCGCGCGCTTTTACCCCCTGTTCGACCACGAGACGGGGATCGAGCCGCGCTGCTGCTTCGAGACCTGCAAGAAGTTGCTCCCGATCAAGAGCTTTGCTGATCCCGACGGAAGATCCAAGGTTGGCCGGTTTCACGAAACAGGGGTAGCCGAGTTCCTGCTCAATGCGCTGAATCAGCGTGTCACGCGTCGTCGCATGGCGCAGATCGCCAGCCTCAAGACCCACGTAGGGAACCTGGGCAAGGCCTGCGGCCGCGAATGCCGCTTTCATCGCCAGTTTGTCCATGGCGACCGCTGAACCCAGAACTCCAGCCCCCACGTAGGGCTTTTGCATCAGAGTGAACAGCCCCTGAATCGTGCCGTCTTCGCCGTTGGGGCCGTGCAGCACCGGGTACCAGACGTCAACGGCGTCGGCACCATCCGGGAGCTGCCGCAGTCCGGGGCTTGGCGTCGGCTGGGGTAACTGCGTCTCATCAGCCGGTTGGCCGGAGGCCAGAACCGCGCGGGCGGTCTGATCAGGCCACCAGCGCCCCATCCGATCGATGTAGAAACAAGACACGGCGTAACGCTCGCTGTTCTTGCCGTCGACAAGCGCTGAGAGCACCGTGTTGGCGGAGCGGATGGAGACCGCATGCTCACCGGACGCACCGCCGAAGACAAGGCCGATGCGTACAGGAGAGACGGGCATGGGTGCTTGGCCTGTGGCCTGGCAGGAGCGCCAAAGGTATCAGCGTTGCACCGGTGTGCCACTCAGCGAGAAGGAGCGAACGGCATCGATGTGCACGTCAACGAGGTCGCCCGGGCGGAATGTTCGTCCGTCGTTGGTCTGGGCACTGAAGAAGGTGAGCCGGTTCGTGCGGGTGCGGCCCATGAGCTGGTCGGGATCCTTGGGGTTGAGGCCTTCCGCCAGCACCTCCTCGATGCGCCCCTGGTAACGGGCGTTCCGCTCCCGTGCCGATCGTTCCACCAAGGCGTTGATCTCCTTCAGACGTTCGACTTTCACGGCTTCCGGAAGCTGATGGTCCCACGCAGCTGCAGGGGTGTTCGGTCGCGGCGAATAGGCCGCCGTGTTCACCTGGTCAAAGCCGATGTCTTCAATCAGCGCCAGGGTTCTGCGGAACTGTGCATCCGTTTCACCAGGGAAGGCCACGATGACATCAGCACTCAGGGATGCATCCGGCATCCGCTCCCGGATGCGGTCGACGATCCGGCGGTAGCGCTCGACCGTGTAGCCCCGCGCCATGGCCCGCAACACGTCGTTGTCACCACTCTGAAACGGAATGTGGAAGTGTTCGCAGAGCTTGGGAAGGTCAGCGCAGGCGTCGATCAACCGCTCGGTGAAATAGCGCGGGTGGCTGGTCGCGAAACGGATTCGTTCGAGCCCCTCCACATCGTGGACGTAATGCAGCAGGTCCGTGAGGGTGTGCTCACGTCGTCCTTCCGGAGTGATCCCAGGCAGATCGCGGCCATAGGCATCGATGTTCTGACCGAGAAGGGTGATCTCCTTGAAGCCCTGAGCGGCAAGGCCTTCCATCTCAAGTTTGATGGCGTCCGGCATCCGCGACTGCTCCTTGCCACGAACCGAGGGCACCACGCAGTACGTGCAGCGCTCATTGCAGCCGTAGATCACATTGACCCAGGCGCAGATCGCGCTGTCTCTCCGGGCTGTGGTCAGGTCTTCAAGAATGTGGTGATCCTCGGTGGCGACCACCTGCTGCCCCGACTCAACCTGGGTCAGGAGAGTCTCGAGTCGATTGGCGTGTTGAGGTCCCATCACCAGGTCCAGTTCCGGGACCCGTCGCAGCAGTGATTCCCCTTCCTGCTGGGCAACACATCCAGCTACCACCAGGGTCAGATTGGGGTTGCTGCGTTTGCGCTGCGCCTGACGTCCCAGGTAGCTGTAGACCTTCTGTTCGGCGTTGTCTCGGATCGTGCAGGTGTTGTAGAGCACGAGATCAGCATCGAGTTCAGCTGAGGCTTCGCGGTATCCCATGCTTTCCAGGATTCCGGCCATCCGTTCGGAATCGGCCTTGTTCATCTGGCAGCCGAAGGTGGTGATCCAATAGCTGCCACGGTCGCTCTGAGGCGACGACGCTGCTGTGGAGGGTGAGGCGGAAAGGACCAAGACTGACAGCGGTGCGGAAGGCCCGGAGAAAGGAGGCTTCAGCCAGTGTCGGTCACGGCGGGTCTGTGCCAGTTTGAGGACCGGTGTTGTTGCGGCATGGGTTGGAGCCTTCGACGGTTTTCCCTCACGAAAGATGTTCCCCTGGCGATCAGTCGCGGTACGACATCAGGTGTGGAGCACCTTGAGCTGCGCCTGGAGCACAACGGCGTCATCGGACGCGGTGAGGCTGGCGGTCTGGACACTGGGCACCGGGCTTACTGCATTGACGCAATTGAGCGTGAGCTCCATGCAGTGCTGCCGTCTCTGGGGGGCACGGATCCAGCCAATCGTCAGGCCTTGGGCCCTCGGTTGGCCTCGTTGTCGCCTCCGGCCCGATGTGCGGTGGATCTGGCACTTCTGGACTGGTACGGGCGAACTGTGTCCGAGCCTCTCTGGCGACTCTGGGGGCTCAACGGTGCCAGGCGTGTCGCGACGAGCGTCACCCTGGGGTTGGGAGAGGTGGATCAGGTTCTCCGCCGATTGAATCGCTGGTGGCTACAGCTGCCTGCCTCCCGGATCAAGCTCAAGCTCGGCAGCCCCTCCGGACTGGACCACGACCGCAAGCTTCTCGCTTCTGTGGCGGAGGCTCTTGATCAACGCCAGCAGGACCAGCAGCAGTTGCTGGAACTTCAGGTCGATGCCAACGGTGGCTGGACCCTCGATCAGGCGAAGGCCATGGTGCCTGACCTGGCGCGGTGCCGGGTCGTGCTGCTTGAACAACCGCTTGCAGCCTTGCCTGACCCTGCGAAGGACACGGCCGGCTTCGCTGCCCTCAAGCCGGACTGCTCCATGCCGCTGGTGGCTGACGAAAGCTGCTGGGATCTCGAGGATCTGCTGCGGCTCGCCCCCCATGTCGATGGTGTGAATCTGAAGCTGCTCAAAACCGGAGGCCTGACCGAGGCATCACTGATGGCCAGGGTGGCTGTGCATCTCGGTCTCGATCTGATGGTGGGCTGTTACTCAGACAGCACTCTCCTGAATGGTGCGGCGGCCCAGCTGCTCCCCTGGATCCGCTGGCCGGATCTGGACAGCCATCTGAATCTTGTGGATGACCCGTTCCGCGGTCTGCCGATGCAGGGTGATCAGCAGTGGGCTCCAGAGGGGCCTGGCCTTGGCATTCGCCCATCTCAGGAGCCGTGACGCCGATGCTGAGGCCGCACGACCGCGTGGTGTTGCTGCAGCACGGTGGGCTCGACTCCCTCACCGGCAAGACAGGCCTCGCCATGCTTCGCCATCGACGGGGCCCAATCGTGGCGGTGGTGGATCCGGCCCATGTCGGCGGTTCCCTTGAGCTGATCACAGGCATTCCTCGCGCCGTCCCGGTGGTCGGCAGCCTTGCGGAGGCCCTGGTGCATGGTCCCGAGGTCGCGGTGGTTGGACTTGCCCCATCCGGAGGGCGACTGCCGGATGCCGTTCGTCATGAGGCTCTCGAGGCGCTGCGGGCTGGTCTCTCCCTGGCCAGTGGCCTGCATTCGCTGCTTGGGACCGATCCAGACTTCGCCGCCGCCTTGCGGCGGGATCGCTGGATCTGGGATCTGCGCCAGGAGCCTGCTGGTCTCGGCGTGGGGCAGGGACGGGCGGCGATGCTGCCCTGTCAACGGGTGCTGGCGGTTGGCACCGACATGGCTGTGGGCAAGATGAGCGCCTGCCTGGCACTTCACGAGGCTGCAGAACGCCGTGGCCTCTGCAGTCGTTTTGTGGGAACGGGGCAGGCCGGCATCCTGATCAGCGGCCATGGCGTGCCCCTGGATGCGGTGCGCGTGGACTATGCAGCCGGTGCCGTTGAGTCAGCTGTGCTCGGTGTCGGGGGTGATCTGTCTGCGGAGTGCCTGGTGCTGATCGAGGGACAGGGGTCGCTCTGCCATCCGGGCTCTACGGCAACGCTGCCCCTGATCCGGGGCAGTCAGCCCACCGACCTTCTCCTGGTCCATCGCGCGGGCCAGACGACGCTTGACCGGCTCCCCGGGGTGCCTTTGCCACCTCTGCGCGATCTGATCCAGATCTGCGAAGGCCTGGCCTCCATCGCACGACCCTTCGGATCCGGTTCGGTTCCGAAGGTCAGGGCCGTCGCCCTGAACACGGCTCGCCTGGATGAGGCTGAGGCCCGCCATGCCATGTGCAGCCTCGAGAACACCCTGCAGCTGCCCTGCATTGATCCGATTCGGATGGGTGGCGACCAACTGCTCACTGCAATCAGAGCAGTCTGAGCTTGTAATAAAAAGGGCGAGCGAGGGGATTCGAACCCCCGAATGGCGGCGCCACAAGCCGCTGCCTTAACCACTTGGCGACGCCCGCCGCGTCGTTCAGAATCTACCAACCCGTCTCCAGCATCCTGAGGGAGGTCTTGTTTATCCATCGAATGCGCTCACCGGCATCCCTGAGCTTTGGCCTCTTGATGCTTGGTTCAGCTGGCGCTCTTGCCGTGACGAACCCGACGCTCTCGGATTATTCACGTCATGCCGGCGCCGAGCTGGTGGCGCTGGCGACCGATGAACTCTGTGGACAGCAAGGTCTGCCCTTGCTGCTCCATCTGGTGATCAAGGATTGTCCAGGCCTGGTGGCGGCCCAGGAAATGAGCCTTGCGGCTCTGGTTCACAACCACAGCTCCCGCGTGAACCTCGGTGTGATGAGTGTGTTCAGCACCGACGTTGGAGGTCAGCAGCTTCTGCCTGGCGTTCGATTCCCGCGGTACCGCATCCGGTCGCTTGGTCTGGCAGGGCAGATCGTCGTTCTTGAGGCCACATCTGACCAGGGGGGTGAGGAGTGATTCCAGCGGGTGCCGGGTGCCTGCGTGCCTGGGTGCCGCGTGGTCTCGTTGAACTGGCGTCTGGTCAACGGCCTCTGCAGCCCCCCTCTGCCGATGGTCTTGTTGCGGCTGAGGTGTCATGGCGGGATGGTCGTCTGGAGTCCATTGGGCCACTGCCGGACGGTTCGCCTGCGCCAGCACGCATGGTGCTCCCCAGGCTGGTGGAGCCCCATGCCCATCTCGATAAGGCGTTCACATGGGCCCAGGCGTCGAATCGATCCGGCACCTACTCAGGCGCTTTGACGGCCAATCTCGCGGAACACCGATCCCGCACGGCTGCCTCCGTGCGGGACCGTGCGGAGCGTGCGCTGACGCTGGGTTTCCGTCACGGATTGCGGGCGCTTCGCACGCACATTGACAGCCTGGGGCCAGGGGCTGACTGCAGCTGGGAGGCTCTCCAGGACGTTCGGGCTCGCTGGCGGATGCGGGTTGAGCTGCAACTGGTGGCTCTGCTGCCAGTGGATCACTGGTCGACTGCGGAAGGGGAGCGCCTGGCGCGTCGTGTGGCTGCCTGCGGGGGACTGCTCGGGGGCGTGCTGGGGCCTCCCTGCCGTGGCCCCGCCACGCAGGAGGCGCTGCATCGACTGCTCCAGCTCGCAGATCGTCTCTCCTGTGGCATCGATCTCCACATCGACGAAGCGCAATCCGGTCCCGGGGAGGGGATCCTTGAGCTCCTCCAGGCATTGGATCGATGGCCGGTCTCCGTGCCGATCACCTGCAGCCATGCCAGCAGCCTGTCGTTGCTGTCGAACCATCGCCTCGAGCAGGTGGTCGCACGCATGGCTCGACACGATCTGACTGTGGTCGCTCTGCCCCTCACCAATGGATGGCTCCTGGGACGGGAGGAGGGACGCTCCCCTCTGGTGCGACCGATCGCCCCCCTGCTGCAGCTGCAGCAAGGGGGGGTCTCCGCGGCAGTGGGTGGCGACAATATTCAGGATCCCTGGTTTCCGGGAGGCAATCTCGACCCGCTGGCTCTGATCGGTCAGTCGATGCCGTTGGCCCAGCTGGCCCCCTGGGATCGCCTCGGCCTGATCCCTTTCACAACAGAACCCGCCCGTGTGCTTGGTCTGTCCTGGGATGGTGTCCTGCGCCCCGGCGCCCCTGCTGATCTGATCGTGCTGGAGGCGACTAGCTGGACTGAGGTTCTGGCGGCTCCTCCTGACCGTGCACTGGTCGTGGCGGGGCGATCCGTTCCCTCCTCAGGGCTTGCCGAAATCCAGCACAGTGACGTCAATTAGTCGGTTCAGCCATGGACACCTCCCCGTCGTCACTGCAGGCGCTGCAGGCTGAGCTGCGCGGAACCGAGGGGCTGGATCTGCTCACGAGCCCTGGCGATCTGGAGCGTTATTCACGCGACGCGTATGACTACTCGCCTGTGCTTGCGCCGCTGTTGCGCCACTGCCGGGCCCAGCTTGTCGTCCGTCCCCACTGCGTTGCCGCTGTCATGGCTGTGGCTGGAGCGTGCGCCAGAGCGGCGGTCCCGCTCACTCTGCGAGGAGCCGGCACAGGGAACTACGGGCAGTGTGTTCCCCTGAAGGCGGGCGTTGTGATGCTCATGGGCGAGCTCAACGCGGTTCGTGATCTCGATCCCTCCACCGGCGTGGTTCTGGTGGAATCCGGTGTGATCCTGAAGGACCTCGACCGCAGCCTTGGCTGCCATGGACGGCAATTGCGTCTCATGCCCAGCACTTGGCGCAGTGCCAGCGTGGCGGGATTCGTCGCCGGAGGCTCAGGGGGGATCGGATCCGTCCGTTGGGGGTTTCTGCGTGATCCCGGCCATCTGCTTGGCCTGGAGGTGGTGACCGTGGAGCGCGAGCCCAGGCTTCTGCAGCTGGATGCAGAGCGCGCCGAAGCCCTGAACCACGCCTATGGAACCAACGGCATCATCACAGCCCTCACCCTGAGCACAGCACCCCGCGTCGATTGGCATGAGGTGTACGTCGACTGTGAAGACTGGTCCACAGCCCTGTCCCTGGCCCAGGGCTGTCAGATGGCAGCCGTTGACCTCTTCCTCTGCACGGTTCTGGACCGGCAGATCGTCGATGCTTTGCCTGCGTGGAGCCCTTCAGCGCAGGGGTGTCACCGGCTGCTGTTGCTGGTCAGTCCTGACGGCATCAGCACCGTCCGCAGACTGGCAAAGGCTGTGGGCGCCCGATTTCAATCGCTTGGACCTGAAACTCCGCAGCAGGGCAATGGACTGCGTGAGCTGAGCTGGAATCACACGACCCTGCATCTGCGTCAGAGGGACGCTGACTGGACCTATCTGCAGATGCTGCTGCCACAGCCTGAGTCGGCAGCGATCCGTGATCTGTCGGCACGGTGGGGCAGTGACCTGCTCTGGCACCTCGAAGGTGTGCGTCATGCGGGAGCCGCCCGGATGGCCGCTCTCCCGCTGGTGCGCTGGCGCGGTCAGGAGTCCCTGGAGGTTCTGATGCAGCACTGCCGTGATCTCGGGGCTGTGCTGTTCAATCCCCATGTCATCACGGTGGAGGACGGAGGCCTTGGCATCGTTGATGGGGATCAGGTGACAGCAAAACGGAAGCATGACCCGGACGGACTGCTGAACCCGGGAAAGCTCAGGGGCTGGACCCCGTGACCGGTCGATCAGCAGCCAAGGCTGTCACGCGTGCTCATGCCTGTCGTGGGATTCACGCCCTCCGCAACCCGGCACAGGCGCACCATGTCGTCACGATCCAGCAGGGCATCGCTGAAATCGGCACCCTCAATGATCGCCCCAGCGAAGCTGCTGCCGGAAGCGATCACTCCATTGAGCAGGGCATTGGTGAGATCAGTGCCTGAGAAATCGGCTCGGTCCATCAGAGAGTCGGACAAGTCAGCGTTGCTGAAATTCGCATCAGCAAAGGCGCCTTGCGTGAAGATCGCTCCATGAAGGTCAGCACCGGAGAAATCGGCGCCTCGTCCCACAGCACCTGCGAATGATGTGTTGCTCAGCGCCTGACCGCTGAAATCGCCGTTGCTCTGGTTGGTGAGGGTGTAATCCACCCGCTCCTGAAACAGAGCTTTGTCCTGCAGCCCAACCCCTGTCGAGGTATCCAGCGCATGGCTCGGTGACGCGGTCAAAACGTTCGCGATCAGCAGCACGACCCCGACAACCGTCTGCATCATCCGTCGCTGCATTGCCGAGATGGGAAACGGGGGTTTGACCATGACTTGGACTCTGATCGCTTTGTTCCGCTCACTCTGCCCTCTGCGGGGCGAGGTTGAGGATCTCGTTGCTCAGCAGAACCAACCCTGCTGTGAGGCGAGTGGATGCATGACATCAGCGGCCAGTCATTTGTTCTTGGCACCTCTCCCGTTGTCTATCGGTGACATCAGGGTTCTGGGTTCGGTTGCTGTGGGTCTGCATCGAAGACATGGTCGTTGATCAATGCGCCCAGCAAATACAGCGATCCTGCGATCACCGGTGGAGGTGTCGGCCACCCCGTTGTCTCGAGATGGTCAAGCACGCTCTTCACTTGCCTGCTGGAGCTGAGGTCGGTCTGCAAGTCCGGCAATGTCTGCAGTTGTTCCCCCAGCTCTGGTTCTGCCTCCGCCAACTCATCCCGGCTCCAGCTCCTGTGTCCCGGCACCTCCACGATCCAGGCCGTGTCCTTGGGTTGCAGAAGGGTTCTGAGCATTTCAGGTCCCTGTTTCTGTCGCTGAATCGCCAGGATCCAGATCACTCCCTGCTCTGATCCGGGCCAGTGTCGCCGTTCCTCCTGGAGGACCGCGGCAGCGGGTGGATTGTGGGCCCCATCGATCAGAACCGCGTGGCCCCGCCACGCAACGGATTGCAAGCGGCCAGGCCAGCTTGCACGGGCCAGGCCGGTTCGAATGGCCGTCGGTGTCACCGGACGTCCCCAGCCCTGAATCCGCTCCAGGACGGCTTTGGCCACGGCGGCATTGGATCGTTGGACGATGCCGTCCAGTCCCAGCTCCCAGCTCTGATCCAGGGGATCAACCCAGTGGAGTTCGGCCTCCATGGCGCTTGCCTGCCTGGAGAGAACCTCGGCCGCATCGGCTGGCTGGGGACCGCTGATCACGACAGCTCCCTTCTGGATCGCGGCAGCTTTCTCTTCCGCCACGGCATGCAAGGAATGACCGAGGTGTTCGCAGTGATCCAGTCCAATCGTGGCAACGGCCAGCAATGGTCGGTGAGGGTGGGCTGTGGTGGCGTCCAGACGACCGCCCAACCCAGCTTCCAGCACCAGCCAATCCACCCTGGCCGCGGCGAAGTGGACCAACGCTGCGGTGATCAGCAGCTCAAAGGGCGTGAGCCGTTCACGTTGCCCCAGTGGTTGGAGTGCCTCCAGGTGCCTGCGCAGAGTTTCGGCTGAAATCTGCCGATGATCCACACGAATGCGCTCCGTCCATGTGACGAGATGGGGTGAGGTGGTCAGCCCTGTCTTCAGTCCTGCGGCGACTAGGCCGCTGTGGATGAAGCTGGCGATTGAACCCTTTCCATTGGTTCCCACCACCTGAACCGCCGGCACCTGAGCGCAGGGTTGGTGAAGAGCCTCAAGGGCGCGCTTCATTCGATCCAGGGAGAGATCCATGCCCCTCTGATCGAACGGGGGCAACAGATCGCTGAAGGTCATGCCTCGAGAGCTTGGAGTGTGCTGTCGAGTCGCTTCAGCAAGGTCTTGATTTCCCGGGGGCGAATGACCAGAGGAGGCACCATGCGAACCACCTGGGGGCCCGCTGGCACCAGCAGCAGGCCATGGGCGATGGCGGATTTCACAACCTCAAGCGCCGTCAGGCCGCTGTCCTCGTGAAGGACAAGACCCTGCAGAAGGCCCCAGCCTCTGGCGTTTTTGAGCAGCCGGGGGTGACGCTGCACCAGCGCTTCCAACCCATCGCGAAGCTGTTCACCCCTGTGCTGGGCGTTCTGAATCAGATCGCGACGTTGCAGTTCCCGTGCAACCGTGAGCCCCGCCCTGCAGGCGAACGGGTTGCCGCCGAAGGTGCTTGCGTGGTCACCCGGAACAAAATGATCGGCATGGTGTTTGACCATCAAGGCACCGATGGCATGCCCGCCGCCGAGGCCCTTGGCTAGGGTCAGGACATCGGGTTCAACACCAAGTTTTTCGTAGCCCCAAAGGGTGCCGCATCGCCCCATTCCAACCTGCACTTCATCAAAGATCAGGAGGATGTTGCGAGCGTCACAGTGCTGGCGGATGGTGCGAAAGACAGCCTTGTCGCCTGGGTTGACACCACCTTCCCCCTGGAGGGGTTCAATCAGAACTGCCGCCACCTTCGGCCCTTGCGCTTCCAGCCTGTTCAACAGGGCTTCAAATGACGCGAGATCGTTGTAGGTGAAGGTTTCGAAACCCTCCACCATGGGCTCAAAGCCCTGGTGGTAGCGGGGCTGGCCAGTGGCGCTGACCGCAGCAAGGGTGCGGCCATGAAAGCTCGCTCTGGCCGTGAGAATGGCTGGCCGCTCGATTCCACGAACGGTGTGGCCATGTTTGCGCGCCAGCTTGATCGCTGCTTCGTTGGCCTCTGCACCGGAATTGCAGAAGAACACACTGTCGGCACAGCTGTGATGAACAAGCCAGCTGGCGAGCTCGACCTGCTCGGGAATCTCGTAGAGATTCGAGACATGTTGCAGGCGTTTCAGCTGCCGATGAAGCGCCCGGCGCATCGCGCGGTCGCTGTGTCCAAGCGTGCAGGTGGCGATTCCTGCCACGGCATCGAGGTAGCGATTGCCCCGGTCGTCTTCAACCCAACACCCCTGTCCCCGGGTCAGCGCCAGGGGAAAGCGACCATAGGTCCCCATCACGGCGGATGAATGGGAGCCGGGGGACTTGAACCCCCAAGACCAGTGGCCGGCTGATTTTGAGTCAGCTGCGTCTACCAATTCCGCCAGGCTCCCGCGGATATCGATGTTAAGCGAACCCCTGCAGGCTTGGGACTCAGGGATTCCAGCGTTGAAGCTGGGCGCCGCAACCTGTGAGTTTGGCTTCGATGGCGTCGTACCCCCGGTCGAGGTGATTCAGTCCTGACACCCTGCTCGTGCCCTGGGCTTTCAATGCTGCAATCACCATAGCTGCTGCTGCCCGCAAATCACTCCCATTCACCGGGGCTGCGCTCAGTTGTGTGACGCCTTCAACAACCGCCGTATTTCCCTGCAGGCGAATGGACGCCCCCATTCGCTGCAGTTCCGCCACATGTTGCATGCGGTTTTCGTAGATCTTTTCTGTGATCACGCTGGTGCCCTTCGCCGTTGTCAGCAGGGCCATGAAGGGAGCCTGTAGATCAGTCGGGAAGCCGGGAAACGGCTGCGTCGTGATGTCCACGCCACGGATTTCGCCTGGCGTGATCGTGATGCCACCCTCTTCGACCACCAGTTCACAGCCGCAGTCCCGCAACTTCTGGAGCACGGCACTGAGATGGTCGGGAATGACCGGGGTGATGTGCATGCGCGAGCGGGTGATCGCTGCCGCAAGCAGAAATGTTCCGGCCTCGATTCGATCCGGAATCACCGGATAGGTGCAACTGCGAAGGGTTGCAACGCCTTCGATCGTGATGCGTGGGCCGCCAGCACCCGTGATCCTGGCGCCCATGGTGTTGAGCAGATTGGCCAGGTCCTGAACTTCCGGCTCCTGAGCTGCGTTTTCAATGATGCTGGTTCCTTCCGCAAGGGCGGCAGCCATCAGGATGGTCTCCGTCGCTCCCACACTTGGACAGTCGAGCACGATTGCGGCTCCGCTGAGCCGCTTCCGACTGCCTGGGATTGCTGCAGAGACAACCCCATGCTCAACGTTGACGACAGCGCCGAGGGCTTTGAGGCCGCGGATGTGTTCCACAACGGGTCTGGCGCCGATCCGGCAACCACCAGGGAGTGGAACCCTGGCGCTCCCAAGGCGTGCGAGGAGAGGACCGATCGCAAAGAAGCTGGCCCGCAACCCATTGACGAGCTCGAAAGGGGGATCGCTGTGACGAAGGGTGCTGGCGTTGAGCACCACGGTGTCCTGCTGTCGATCGACCTTGACCCCAAGTGAACTGAGGATGGCGGCCATGCCATCGATGTCGGTGAGCTGCGGAACGTTGGTGAGAGTTAACGGCTCTTCGCTCAGAAGTGAGGCCGTCATCAGAACAAGGGCTGAATTCTTGGCCCCACTCACGCGCAGTTCACCCCGTAACTGCTGTCCTCCGGTGACCTCTAGGTGGGGATTAAGGGTCTCCTGGGACGCTGTTGCCGTGGCCGGCATGGCAGTTGGACACGGATGAAACTCAATCCTGACAAGAGTTTCTTAGGCCGTCTAGACGGCCGGCACTCAAAGTGGATCGAACTCTCCGTCTGCGGTGCATGCCAGCGGCGTTCGATGGCGTATGTTCTTGGGGTCGCGATGCGGCACGCCAGCGGATGTGGCGGAATTGGTAGACGCGCTAGTTTCAGGTACTAGTGGCAGCAATGTCGTGGGAGTTCAAGTCTCCCCATCCGCACTATCTTGTTGGAGTCAAGCTCCGACAACCGACCATGATTGTTTTGAAGATCTCCAACTCATCGGAGGTGGTGGCTTCCAAGGTCGGAAAGTTTTTGGAATTTCTGACGCCCGACAATATGGATCAGTCGGCGGTTGAAGATCAGGTGATCAAAAAACTTGTTGAGAATCTCGCGGCCGAAGGCATCAAGGGTGAAATTGCTGCCGTGAACGGCATGGATATTGAAGGCAAGGAGCTCAGCCTTCATGAAGGCTTGAAAGTGCGGAAACACGCCAGCTTCTGAGGTGAGCCCCTTGGCGGGACAGGCGGTTGATCTGATTTCCAGTCGTCGCAATCCCTTGATCCGGCGTCTGCGTTCTCTGGCTTCATCGTCAGGTCGACAGCAGGACGGTCATCTTTTGCTGGAAGGCACCCACCAGCTCCAGGAACTTCTGGCTTTGAAGGACCAGCTTCTGGAGCCGGTTCAGGTGCTCGCAACCATGGACTGGCTCGACGCCCACACAGAACTTTTGCAGCGTCTGTCGGGGTCCATTCGTGTGCAACCGATGTCGGATGTTGCCCTCAAGGCGGCTCTGTCCACGGTGAATCCGGATGGTGTGGCCTGTCTGTTCCCCCTCGCGCTGTTGCCATCGCCTGGACCAGCACCGTCATTCGCATTGGCGCTTGATCGCGTTCAGGACCCTGGCAATCTCGGCACCTTGCTGCGCACCGCCCTTGGCGCTGATGTGGAGCAGGTGTGGCTGGCTGCAGGTGCGGACCCGCTCGCACCGAAAGTGCTGCGTTCGGCTGTTGGCGCCGTGCTGCGTGTGCCCTTCCGGCGCTTCGGGCCCAGCCACGATGTCGGCGTGGAACAACTCGCTGTGCATCTCCGGCAGGCCCGAGAGCGAGGCCTTCAGGTGGTGGGCACTCTGGTGCCCGACTCTGCGGGCGATTGTCCTGTGATCCCCTACTGGGAACTGGATTGGTGCCAACCCACGGTGTTGGTGCTCGGCAATGAGGGATCAGGCCTGCATCCGATTCTCCAGGCCTGTTGCAGCCATGGTGTGACCCTGCCCCACAGCCCGCGACTGGAGTCGTTGAATGTGGCAGCTGCAGCGGTTCCTCTCCTTCTGGAGCGTCGACGGGCGACAATGACCGCTTCCACGCAGCACTCCGGGTGAGCGACGCCAGTTTCGACTTCGATGTGATCGTGATCGGTGCCGGCTA
>WTHL01000215.1 GCA_011523155.1 Synechococcus sp. PL34863bin_39
TTCAGTCTCGATAACTCTCTCAGTTACAGGTTCCTCTACTTCAGGCTTCTCGCCTCCATTGAACCATTCGTAGTTGGCATGTGTAGGGTCTTTGAAGGGTCTTCCATTGGGTCGGAAAGTAGTGTCGGTGAAAGGGCGTCCTTTTGTCATCTGTGAGTTCCTGGATCATTAGTTGTATTGCTTCCAAATTTAATTCTCCACTTTTCTCGATTGGCTTATCTTTCAATTAGGTTTTTCTGAGAGTCTTCTCAGTCAGTTGTGCTTCTACTGGTTTTGAATGGCATTCTGCTTCAGGCAATAGTCTACAAGGTCCCTCATCAGGTTGAAATCATATCTTTCAGGTGATTATTGTGTATAGCTTATAGCAAGCCTTGATTTCTGGTTGGGATTTTAGCGTCAATTAGATGTTCTTTCTGTGCTTGTCAATTGCTTGATGTGATGCGTAGACTTTTGCCCCGTAAACACACCTTTGCCGTTCTCGCGGTGAATCACCTTCCCCAAAAGGGCCATCTTTTCGCTTGATTTCAATGGCTTGTGTTCTCCAACTGATTAGGAGCCGGCACCTTTAACCCTTGCTGTTCTTGCAAGGGCGTTCGCTTCGCTTTAGTTTCGTCCACATCGCTTTCTCAAGCGCTGTGAGTTTTGGAGCGGTCTCATCCAGCACTTCGAGGGCCCGAGACTTGGCATCACGAATGTACCGAGTTGTCCGATCGAGTTCATCAAAGGCCATCACTGTCAAGTGCACGGTATTTCAAACATAGAAACTCTCAAACGAAAGACTTGCATCACTTGGCACAGAATTGCCTCAACCCGATGGAGAAGCAGCACTGCTGGATAGAAAACCTCGCCATTGCTGACGAGGTGTGGTGGATCAGCAACAAAAAGACCAGCTCGAAGCGATCAAGGCTCAGACATTGCTCTTAAGTATGTAACGCCCGGACATCATCGACGTTTGATCAAGACCGAAAGCAGGTCGTTGCTGAGCTAATGCACGGTGCTCACCCATCAGGAGCAGGGCAATGCGGGTGTCTTGGGCCATGGCACAGGCGTGACTGCCCGGAGTGTTTCCCTCTCTCCTTCAAACGAACCATCTGCTTCAAAAGTGATCAATCAATAATGCTCACTGTGAACTCTGCTGCTAATCAAATGGCCTTGGTTCTTGATCTAAACTATGGAAATGAAACACCCACTCCTCCCCACAGCTCTGCTCCTTTCAGCGTTACCTGCTCTGGCTGATGATGATATGGCTTCAGAGAGAATGAAAGGGTATAACTACGGCTACATCTATGGATTAGGCAATGCTCTTTGTGCTCTGGTGCTAGAGAATCGGATTGATAATGAGTATGCTCATGATTTATTGCTTGGCGCAGTTGGGGCGCTTTCGGATAATCCAGAACACGAGCTCTATACCGCCTATGCCGCCGATAGGCGTGAGGCATATCAGGCCATCACAGAAGATGTGGTTTGCAAAGAGGTTTATCAGTGAAGATTATTCTATCTCTTGGTGCTCTGCTCCTCAGCAGTGCTCCTGCCAGTGCTGATGATCTTCTTTATCTGAAGTGCGATGAAAGGAGAGTGTTGACATCGACAGTAGCCTTCGGTGAGGACGAACAAGTGCCTCTCGAAAGCGATAACGAAGAACTATTTGTGCTCAGTATCGATACAAAGAACAAGAAAATGCTTGTGAACAGGAGTGAAGTTGATATCGTCATCAAAAATGGTGAAGCGATTCACACAGACGTGTTTGACAATGGCAATGTTCGAGATGCTCGTATTGTCTCCACGATGCTTTCGCCTCCTTATGCCCGATACGGCCAAGGAAAGGTGGTTAGCCAGGAGCCTTTTCTCCATATCACTGATGTAGTGATCAGAGCAGATTGCGTCAAGATTGATTGGTCTGAGTTTGATGAGTTTCTGAATTGATGAGAAGTTATTCTCATCCTGATGAAGGCCAGTGTCCCAGCAGGAACAGAGCAATGCGGGTGTCTTGAGGCATGGGTCAGCGGTAACCGTCTGAAATGGTCACCTCTGGTCAGACTTCGACCGCTTCACCCCAGGCAGGCTTTTTCAACCGCTTCCACCCTTGGCTCTGCAGTGACCGCCACAGCTGATCGGCAGCGTCTTTCCGCAGGTATCGCCGCTCCTTCAGCAGTGGTGGCCCATCCGGCATCTTGCGACCCCTATCGATGAAGACTTTCGGATCCTTGAGCCAAGCTTTCTCGTCACGGTGAAACCGCCAGATCCACTGGTTATCGGCGTCGATCAGCCAGCCCTCTCTCATTGGTCATGCATTCAAGTACACCTGTACTATCGCTGTTGGGTGAGGGTCTGGCGTCGCTGCCAACACTTTCTGCAGATCAGCGTGTCCACCCGCATTGATGCGCGTACTTTCCGAAGATCGCCGCATGGCCGCTGGCGACCATTGCCTGCTGGACATTCCTCCCGTCGATGAACAGTTCGGCCACAGTCCTGCCGTAGCGATCTGTCGTGATCCTGCGGATGCCAACGGCTTGATTCATCAGCATCCCGTTCAGGTGGTACTTCGCTGCCATGGCTGGGGCCGGTCTGGCGTTCTTGCCCTGCAGCGCGGGAGTGTCGATGCAGGCCAGCCGGATTTTTTCTCCCGTGGTGGTCGTGCAGGTATCGCCGTCGTTGCAGCTCTTGATGGTCACGCTGGGTAGGGCCGCAGCGCTCGCCGTAGCCGTCAGCAGGGCCCATGCCATTGAGACGGTGTTCATCGATCCAGCATGACGCCGCCGATGCCGAGACCAGCTGTCAACCGGTGGTTTGTTCCACCTGATTTCATCTGAGCTGAATCGACGCAGAGCTGATTCGTTGCCGGCTGAGCCTGCAGGGGCCAGCCTGGCCAGGGTGGTGCTATCGAGGTCGGATGACGGAACCAATGAAGCCCCGGGCTCTCACCTACACCGAGATGATGAACGGTGGCCGCCAGCAGCTGAGTGAAGCCGGGCATCGCTGCGAGCGAGAGCTTCAGAAGAGGGTTGAGGCGTTGGAGCTGCAGGTGGATCACCTCCAACAATCGTTGCAGCATCAGCCCAGCCAGCCTCTGCCTGACACCTGAAGAGGGTGTTCTGCCCATGTCGGGCCAATCCTGAATCTGAACCCAGGCCCTTGCTGATGACGTAGACGCCAGGCCATATTTATTTCGTGAGGAGAAAACGCCTCACGGGGTGGAAACAAGGCAACACTCCCGAGAAGCGTTTTGGAACCCCTGCCTTTGGCGGGGGTTTTTTTTGTTCTGGAGTGCGGGCCTGGGGCTTTTGGGATCCTGCCGTTGTCCTCAAAGAGGAAGGCCGCCCTTCCCGGTGGAAAGACGGCCTACCTCGCTCGTTTGTGCATTGCAATCGACCTGTTCAGTGAAGCTGTATCCGTGAAGCGTTAAGTGCCCTTCGAACGACAGTGAACTGAGAGAAGAGGTCGAAGCGTCTGGCTTATGGCAACCCTGGGGCCATTGGGTCCAGGTGTGATGCAGGTCTTCTACGGGGCACCTGAGACGGTGCAGAGAAGAATCGACTGATCAGACGACCATCAGTGTCGTCACAGACGAGGTGCTCACGATTGGGT
>WTHL01000195.1 GCA_011523155.1 Synechococcus sp. PL34863bin_39
TCGAGGCTCTTGCCTTTGCCCTCTTCCTGCCAGTAGTTGATCACTTCAGTGGCCTTGTTCAGCACCTCAACGCGCTCGTTGTCGGTGATCCAGCTCTTGCCCTCCAGTTCACCCTTGAGGGTTTCCCAGGCATCCTCGCGGGGCCAGAAGAAGTAGGAGGTCAGGGGGCTGGGACCACCACCCACGATCTGGTCGACCGCAAGGGCAACGTTGTCAGGCAGCCAGAGGATCTTCAGAAGGAATCGCCCTTCATCCGCCTTGGGGGTGTATCCGGAAGGAACACCATCAGCGTCGATGGTGGCAGAAGCCAGTGCAGCACTGCCTCCACGCATGACCGGACGGCCCTCCTTGGCATCTTCGGAACCGGCCTCAGGTGCATCCTGGGGAGCGGCTGAATCGGATGCTGCTGCTGCGGTGGCGACCTCCTGGTCGGCCGCAGCGCCCTCGGAAACCGTCATGGTGTCAGCGCTCAAGAATTCACAACAAACAACTAACCTACCAGCCGCTCTCACCTCCCCCTGCCATGGATCTGCGCCTGTTCCTCGACAGTGCCGATCTGCAGGACTGGAAGTGCCTGTGGCCGAGCGGGATCTTCAGTGGAATCACCACCAATCCCACCCTGCTGCGGCGCGCACAGCGCTCCTGCACGCTGCGGAGTCTTGAGGAGGTCGCCGCTGCAGCGGTTGCTTTGCAGGTCCGTGAACTTCACCTCCAAGCCTGGGGATCCGATGCCAGGGCCCTGGAAACCTGTGGCAGGGCCCTGGCTGCCCTGGCACCAGGTGCGATCCGGGTGAAGCTACCCCTCACGCAGGACGGGCTCAGGGCGGCGCGATCCCTGATCGAAAGCGGCATCTCCATCACCTTCACCGCCTGCTACGCAGCCGATCAGGTGCTGCTGGCTTCGGCATTGAAGGCGGATTACGTGGCCCCGTACCTGGGCCGCATCAATGACCAAGGACGCGACGGGACCCAGGAGATCCTCACCATGCAGAAGGCGCTTCGAGCCGTGGGCTCCAACACACGGCTGCTGGTGGCGAGTCTGCGGGAGCCCGGGGAACTGGCTGCTCTCGCATCGGGGGGATGCGACACCTTCACCATCAGCGCATCACTCGCCCATGCCCTGATGAACAACCCCCACACCGCTGATGCGGCACGTCAGTTCGAGAACGACGTCGTCGCATCCGCTTAATTTCAGACCCATGGCTGTTTCCAACCCGCAAGGCCAGGCAGTGCCGAAAGCCGTTCTCCTGTTTGACATTGATGGCGTGATTCGGGATGTGGGTGCCAGCTACCGCAGGGCGATCATCGAAACCGTGCATCACTTCAGCGGCATTCGACCGCTCCCCGCCGATATTGACGCCCTGAAAGCGGAGGGGTGCTGGAACAACGACTGGCACGCCAGCATGGAGCTTCTGCGGCGGCAGGCTGGCCATCACTCCGCGGATGCCCCCCGCTCCACCGTCAAAACTCCCACCCTCGAGACTCTCGTTGAGGTCTTCAACGGGTTTTATTTCGGTGGCGATCCAGACGGAGACCCTTCCGAATGGCAGGGGTTCATCGGTGATGAACCCCTGCTGGTCAGCTCGGACTTCTTTATGGATCTTCAGGAGGCAGGGGTGGCCTGGGGCTTCGTCAGTGGCGCCGAACCCGCCTCCGCCCGCTTTGTTCTCGAACGCAGGCTCGGCCTGCATGCACCTCCACTGATCGCCATGGGTGATGCCCCCGACAAACCTGATCCGACAGGCTTTCTGGAGCTGGCCCATCAACTGCTCAAGCAACCGATGTCAGCGACCGCGCCACCGGTGGCCTATCTCGGTGACACCGTGGCGGATGTTCACACCGTGGTGAATGCAAGGCGGATCTGGCCGCAGCAAGCGTTCTTCAGCCTTGCCGTCGCGCCGCCCCATCTTCAGGCCGTCAGTCAGAGAGCGGCACGCGCCGGTTACGAG
This sequence comes from Synechococcus sp. PL34863bin_39, assembly GCA_011523155.1. The sequence continues at coordinate 1,950 of WTHL01000195.1, forward strand.
GAGGGACTGTCCCAGGCAGGTGCCGACGTGATCCTCAGTCAGACCTGTGAAGCCGCCGCCTGGATCAGCAACCTGTCGGCTCGTGCCTGACGAGCCGTTGGAGTCACAAACCGCGGGAGGGCATCAGGCCTCCATCGCAGCCGTCTCCTTCAAGGCCGCGGCCGTCAGCACCTCATGGCCGCAAGGCACCTCATCACAATCACGGACGGCAACATCGTCTTCAATCCGGATGCCGATGCCTTTCCAGCGATCAGCGATGACAGGCTGCCCATCCGGAATCGGGAGCCGGTCACTGATGTAGAGCCCAGGCTCAACGGTGAGAACCATCCCAGGTGCGAGGTTGACGGGGTGTTCTCCCAGCCGGTAAGCACCGACGTCGTGCACATCGAGCCCCAGCCAATGGCCGGTGCGGTGCATGTAGAGGTGTCGGTAGGCACCCTGCTCGATCACACCGTCAACCTCTCCAGTCAGCAATCCGAGCTCCAGCAGTCCCTCCACCAGTGCCCTCAGGGCGGTGTCGTGAACCTGTTCAGCCGTAGCTCCAGGCTTCACGGCGTTGATGGCGGCTTTCTGTGCTGACAGCACGAGGTCGTAGAGAGCACGCTGTTCCCCGGTGAAACGACCGTTCACCGGAAACGTTCGGGTGATGTCTCCGTTGTAGTAATCACTGAGTGAACAGCCGGCGTCAATCAGGAGGAGATCACCGTCCTGAAGCAGCGCGTTGTTGTCGATGTAATGCAGCACACAGGCGTTATCGCCACCCGCCACGATGGATCCATAGGCGGGTCCACGGGCACCGGAGGCCAGAAAGTGCTGTTCAATCACGGCCTGGATCTGCCGTTCATTGACCCCTGGGGCAGCAGCGCCCCGGGCCAGCTCATGCGCTTCCGCCGAGATCCTGCAGGCTTCCCGCAGGCGCGCGAGCTCCTCGCTGGTTTTCTGGAGGCGCAGTCGGTGAATCAGGGGGCAGGGAGCCACCAGGGCCAGGGCAGCGGCACCCGTTCTGGGCTGCCGATCAAGCTGGGCACTCCAGGCGTTGAGGACCAGCGGCTCGATCTTGGGGTGCTGACCGACGCGGAACGCGATTCCTTCCGCACCCTGCAGATACTGGGGAAGAAGCTCAGCGAGATCGTCCAGGGGGTGGGCGATGTCGGCTCCGAACGTCTCCACAGCGCCTTCCGTGCCCCAGCGACGGCCGGTCCACACCTCAGCGCCAGCTTCCCGAGGCTGCACGAAGAGAACGTATCGCTCGCCTTCAGGCCGATGCGGGAGCAGCAGGGCCACTGCATCAGGTTCATCAAAGCCGGTCAGATACCAGAAATCACTGTGTTGCCGGAACGGCCATTCACAGTCGGCATGGTGCGTGACCAGGGGGGCGGCCGGGATCACGGCCGCCGCCCCACCGAGGAGCTCGAACAGACGCTGGCGCCGGGTGGCATGACAGAGCTGATCGATCACGGCGGAGACAGGACGACGGGGTTCCGTCAGGATGGCAGGCAAAGCGTTCCGGCATGAGCACCGATCTGCTGATCCTGCTGTTGATGGTGGTGGTGGTGCTGGCTGGGTCCGCCCTCTGCTCCGGTGTGGAGGCCGCTCTGCTGTCGGTCAACCCGGTCCGCCTGCATGAGCTGGCAAGCCGGAGCAAACCGGTTGCAGGTGCTCGCACCCTGGCACGCCTGCGTCAACGGCTCGGGCGCACCCTGTCGGTCCTGGTGATCGCGAACAACGCCTTCAACATCTTCGGCAGCATGATGCTCGGCGGATATGCCGCCTGGGTGTTCCAGCAGCACCGTTTCAACGAAGCCGCGTTGCCGCTCTTCTCGGTGACGCTGACGATTCTGGTGATTCTCTTCGGCGAGATTCTTCCCAAGGCCCTGGGCACGCGTCTGGCCCTGCCGGTGGCCCTGAGCAGCGCTCCCGTGCTCCAGACCCTTGGCGTGCTGATGCGCCCTCTTGTGTTGCTTCTGGAACGGCTGCTCCCGGCGATCACCGAGGAGAACGAGATCAGCACTGACGAAAACGAAATCAGGTTGCTGGCTCGCCTTGGGTCGCAGAAGGGCCAGATCGAGGCCGATGAAGCGGCGATGATCGCCAAGGTGTTCCAGCTGAACGACCTCACGGCGAGAGACCTAATGACGCCGCGAGTGGCGGCACCAACGCTGGCCGGCACGGCCAGTCTCCACCAGTTGCGCCAGCAGCTGGTGGACAACACGGCTCCCTGGTGGGTGGTGCTTGGCAAGGAGGTCGACAACGTCCTGGGTGTGGCGAGTCGGGAGAATCTGCTGACGGCCCTGCTGGAGCACAAAGGACATCTCACCGCCCTGGACCTGGCGGAACCGGTCGAATTCGTGCCCGAAATGATTCGCGTGGATCGACTGCTCACGAGCTTTCGGCGCGACAACAGCGGGGTGCGCGTCGTGGTTGACGAATTCGGAGGGTTCGTGGGTGTGATCGGAGCTGAAGCGGTGCTGGCCGTCCTGGCCGGCTGGTGGCGCAAATCCGCAGCACCTGGAGGCGGGTCTTGACCGCTGTCGACGCGACCACGCCCTCGGCAGCGAGCCTGGCGACGACGCTCCACTGGCTTGGGAGTTGGCGCGACGAGCTCAACCTCAGTGCCCGGGAGAGAAGCCTCCTGAAGGGAGGCCTGATCAGCCTGGATCGCCAGCTCCAACGGCTTCAGCAGCAGCAGCTTCGGGTGGCAGTGTTCGGTCGTGTCGGTGTCGGCAAATCAAGCCTGATCAATGCTCTGGTCGGTCGGGATGTTCTCGCCACGGATGTGGCCCATGGCTGCACGCGGCATCAACGCGCCGTGGTCTGGCCCCATGGAATCGCCGGCTTGGGCACGGTCGAGCTCGTCGACACTCCTGGGATCGATGAGGTCTCTGCCCCGGCCAGGGCCAGACTCGCGGCCCGCGTCGCCCTCCAGGCGGAACTGGTGCTGTTCGTCCTGGACGGGGACATCAGCCGCGTGGAACTCGAGGCCCTCGATGCACTGCTCGCGTGCGGAAAGCCTGTTCAGACGGTGCTGAATCGCAGTGACGCCTGGTCCGAGGAGGACCGTGCCGCGTTGCTGGTCAGTCTCAGCACCCGCATCCGTCATCACTGCGGGGCCGAGGCAGGCAGATGCGTGCACACCGCTCTGACCGTTGCCGCGGCCCCAAGGGAGGCCACGCAGTTGTCCGACGGGCGTGTGCGCAGCCAGGCTCGCGCACCGCAGATTCATCCCCTGAGGTCTGCGCTGGGTTCCCTGCTGACCGACCATGGTCAGGCGCTGCTGACCCTGAACGTCCTGCGTCAGGCAGAGCGGTTGCAGCACCAGATCGAAGCGGGGCGGCTGCGCTGCAGACGGCGCGAAGCCCAGGGGCTGATCGGGCGCTTTGCAGCCCTCAAAGCCACCGGTGTGGCGGTGAATCCTTTAGCGCTGCTGGATCTGGCGGGAGGGATGGCCTGTGACACCGCGCTGGTGATTCAGCTCTGTCAGCTCTACGACCTGCCGATGGGTGGCCCTGCAGCACGACGACTGCTGCAACGCCTGTCCGGCCACAATGCCCTGATCGGCGGAGTCCAGTTAGGCATTCAGGCGACCCTGAGCGGCCTCCGTCAATTGCTGCTCGCAGCGGCGCCCTTCACAGCAGGCCTCAGCCTGGCGCCGGCGGCGCCGGTGGCCCTCGCCCAGGCAGCTCTTGCCGTTCACACCACGCAGAGGACGGGACGGTTGACGGCCCGATGGCTTCTCGAGCAACGCGGCCGCGGGCGTCGCAGTCGACCGGTGCCATCGTCCGTGCTTCGGCGCCTGGCAGGCAGCGACCGTCAGCTGCATCGCTTGTTGCAGGACTGGCCGAACCATCCACAGGCCGCCGATCTGAGCGATGTGATGCCATGACCACGATCGCCCTGTTTGGCACCAGTGCAGATCCACCGACTCTGGGCCACCAGGCGCTGCTGGAAGGACTTCTCGATCACCATGACCGCGTGGTGACCTGGGCCAGTGACAATCCTGGGAAATGCCATGGGCTCCCGCTTCAGCAACGTCAGAGGCTGCTGCGCACGCTGGTGACGTCGCTCGCCGATCCACGCCTGAGCGTCGAGCAAGGACTGAGCAGTCCCTTCGCAATCCGCACGTTGCGGCAAGCCGCAGCGCTCTGGCCGGACGCCACGCTCAGTTTCGTCATCGGCGGTGATCTGGTGGAGCAGATCGTCCATTGGAAAGACGCCGATCAGTTGCTGCAGGGCTGCAGGATCACTGTTGTGCCTCGAGAGGGGTGGTCGCTGTCAGAGAACGGACTGGAATCACTCCGTCAGGCGGGGGCCGATCTTGAAGTGCTCAGGCTGAAGATTCCAGGCACAGCCAGCTCTCAGGCCCGACGGAACGTCGACACCAGCCAGATCCCCGTTGTCCTGCATCCCTTGCTCGTGGAGAACGGGTTCTACGGTTTCAGGAAGGATTCCCAGCCTGCCTCCCCTTAGAAGCTCCATGCGCATCGCTCTGGCCCAGATCAATCCTCTGGTCGGCGATCTGCCCGGCAACGCCGCACGCATCGCCCAGGTCTGCCGGGACGCCGAGATCCAGGGGGCTGACCTGGTCGTGACTCCTGAACTGTCTCTCTGGGGCTACCCGCCCCGTGATCTGCTGCTCAGCCGATCACGCGTGGAAGCACAGGAGACGGTCCTCAGCCAACTGAGCCAGCAGCTGGCAGGGCTGCGACCGGACCTGGGGGTCCTGGTCGGTGTCGTTGATGCTGCCGAGGATGGGCAGCACCCCCGCCTGTTCAATGCGGTCGCCCTGATCCGCCATGGGCAGTGGCAGGTGGTGGGACGCAAACAGCTCCTGCCCAGTTACGACGTTTTCGATGAAACCCGTTATTTCCGACCAGCGGCAACGCCCTCGACCCTGAACTACCCAGCCGCGACCGGCACCTGGAAACTCGGTCTGACACTGTGCGAAGACCTGTGGGTTGATCCGACGCTGCATCGGCAGCGCCTCTCGGGACCCGACCCGGTCGCAGCACTCGCCAGGGAAACGTGCGATCTCTGCATCAATCTGTCCGCCTCTCCGTTCGGCCGGCAGAAAACAACCGTGCGTCATCAGCTCGCCCATCGGGCTGCGAAGCTCCTGAACTGCCCGCTGATCTATGTGAATCAGACGGGTGGCAACGATGAGCTGGTGTTTGACGGGGCCAGCTTCGTCTGCCTGCCGGAAGACGGCACCGCACCCAACCTGGCGCTGCAGATGCACAGCTGCCGGGAGGAGCTTGCGCTCTGGGACGCCGCAAGGGTGGATGAGGGGCACACCCCATCGCCCCCTGCCGATAGTCCCGATGAGGAAGCCCTCTTCCGGGCGCTCACCCTGGGGGTGCGCGACTACGCGCGCAAATGTGGGTTCAGTCAGGCGCTTCTCGGTCTGAGCGGGGGTATCGATTCCGCACTGGTGGCGGTCATCGCCGCCGCGGCTTTAGGGAGCGACATGGTGCAGGCGGTGCTGATGCCATCGCCCTGGAGTTCCAGGGGCTCCATCGACGATGCAACCGCGCTCGCCACCCGGCTGAACATCCACACCGGCACCATGCCGATCGCTGATCTGATGAACGGCTTCGATACAACCCTCACGCCGGTGCTGTCGGGCCCGCCGGCTGATGTGACCGCCGAGAATCTGCAGTCGCGCATTCGAGGCACCCTGCTGATGGCCGTGGCCAATCAGCAGGGACAGCTGCTGCTCTCCACCGGCAACAAGTCCGAGCTCGCCGTCGGCTACTGCACGCTCTATGGCGACATGAATGGTGGTCTCGCCGTGATCGGCGACCTCTACAAGTCCACGGTGTTCGCCCTCTGCGACTGGCTCGACAGTGCGGCATCCCTTCCATGTCGACAGGAGCTGGGCCTGCCGCTGCAGGGTGAGCTGGTGGGGCGGGCGATCCGAACGAAACCACCGAGCGCCGAGCTCCGCCCGGATCAGAAAGACAGTGACTCCCTGCCGGACTACACCATCCTGGATCCACTGCTGAAGGACCTGATCGAGGAGCGCTGCGGACGTGATGAACTGGTGCTGCGAGGTCACCCCACCACCGAGATCGACCGGGTGCTTCGACTGTTTCAGCGTTCTGAATTCAAGCGCCGACAGGCGGCTCCGCTTCTGAAGGTGAGCAGTCAGGCCTTCGGCAGTGGCTGGAGGCTGCCGATCGCGGCCGGCTGAGCCAGATTGAAAGCACTTCCTGTCAACCATGGCCCACTCCGTCCTGACGGCGCCGATGGCCACCATCGGAGTTCCGAGTGAAATCAAGGTTGATGAGCAGCGGGTCGCGCTGACGCCTGATGCCGTCAGGGATCTTGTGACCCAGGGCCTTGAGGTTCGGGTTCAGGGAGGCGCCGGCTCCGGCGCCGGCATCAGCGATGCAGCCTTTGCCGCCGCCGGCGCACGGATTGTGGAGCGCGAAGAAGCCTGGGCGGCCCACCTCGTGGTGAAAGTGAAGGAACCGCAGTCGGAGGAATTCTCCTTTCTTCGCGACGACATGGTGCTGTTCACCTACCTGCACCTGGCGGCGTACCCGAAGGTGGGCGAAGCGCTGCTGGCAGCGGGGACCACGGGGGTGGCCTACGAAACCGTGCAACTGGAGAACGGAAGCCTGCCGCTGCTCGCTCCCATGAGCGAGATCGCCGGTCGTCTGGCGGCTCAGGTGGGTGCCCACCTGCTTGAACAACCCCATGGAGGACGCGGCGTCCTGATCGGCGGCTGCACAGGCGTTCGCCCCGCCCGCGTGGTCGTACTGGGTGCTGGAACAGTGGGCTGGAATGCGGCCCGGCTGGCGGCGGCGATGGATGCCGAAGTGATGCTGCTCGATCGCTCCCCTGAGAAACTGCGCAGCCTCGAAGCCGACCGGCGCGGGCGCCTGATGAGCGTGGTCAGCAGCCGTGGACTGCTGGAAAGGCTGGTGCCCAGCGCGGATCTGCTGATCGGAGCGGTCCTCACACCGGGGGGACGGGCACCGACCCTGGTGGACGAGGGGATGGTGCAGCAGATGCGGCCGGGGTCCGTGATCGTCGATGTCGCGATCGATCAGGGAGGGTGCGTTGCCACGAGCAGAGAAACCACGCACACCGATCCAACCGTCACGATCCACGGCGTCCAGCACTACGCCGTCGGGAATATGCCTGGGGCCGTGCCGTTCACCTCCACCGAAGCGCTGGTGAGCGTGACCCTCCCCTACATCCTTGGCATCGCCGGCCGGGGGCTCGAGGAGGCCGTCACCGAACGTCCTGAACTGCTCTCGGGCCTCAACACTGTGCAAGGAGCGGTCTGTCACCCCGGAGTCGCGAAGGCGCTCGACATGCCCCCGCGTCACCCCATGGCCTGCCTTCGCTGACCGCTCTGAACAACGGGAGCACCGATGTCAAAGCGCTCTGCAGTAGTACCAGGCACCATCCAGCTGTCCACCGCGACGCCGGAACAGGGAGTTCTCCCGCAGAACTCCGCCCCTGCCGGCAGTCCGGTAATGGGCTTCGAACTGCACTGTGCCGTCAAGATCCTCCACATCACCACCGCGAACCACCTGGATCACAAGTCCTGTCCAACAGGTCTGTCGACAACTCTGTCTCAGGTCGCGACGACGCTCTGCGGGGGGCACGCCGGGATCTGGATGCGTCTCAATGAGATAGTCCACCTCCTCCAGGGCATAGGCGGCGTAGCGCGAACGCATCAGCTGCTCAGCGGTGCGGGCCAAACGACGACCACTGTGCAGAGGATGGCAACACACCTGATAGACCTCCCCGGAGCCACAGGGGCACCTCTGCTGAAGCACCGGAGCCGCTGGCCCGAATCCCCGTGCCATCAGGACAGCTCCCTCAGAGGCGGCAGGGGACGTTGCAACGACGTCGACGCGATGCCCTCTCTGAGGGTCATCAGAAATCCGGCAGCTTCCAGGTAGGAGCGTGCGCGAAGACGCCGTTGCTCCACGCCCAACGACGCTGATGTGACCGCCAGAAGCGAGGGATTGTCCACCGTGATGAGGGGGATGTCGCGCTCGAGGCAGGCCAGCAGCGCCTCACCCCCGAGTGCGCCCTCCGGAACGACGACGGCGCCGAGATGGTCGGCATGGATCAGATCCGGCAGGGGCTGAACCGGCGGCATCACAAGATTGGGCGCATCACTCAGTCCCACAAGCACACAGGCCAGGAAGGTGTAAGCCAGCTCTTCCCCTGCAGCCCTTGGATCGAGTTGAGCATCGAGGGGCAACGGTGCCAGGGCCGGGGCATGGGCGCAGGGAAGCTGAAGATGGCGGACGAGCAGATGACTGATCACCGCTTCGGCCCCGGCCAGGGCATCAACGCCGCTGCCATGGCGGTAAGCCTCCAGGGCGTCACTGTCGGGGTCTTCTGGAAAACGAGCCACGATGGCAATCGCGGTCGCGCCTGCATCCCTCAGCCGCTCTCCTGCGCGCAGAAGGGCATCGGGCCGCGACAGGGTCCCCCAGCTGATTCCACTCTCACCCAGCTCCAGATGCACCCCAAGGGGAACATCCGTCGTCACGACAGGACCGATATCCAGTCCGAGGGTGGCCCGGCATCCGTCGGCAACCTGCAGGTGTCGGAGATGCATCTCCCGCTCAATGCCGGCATCCATCAACAGACCGACGCGCTGCTGACGCACGGGATGGAGGCACCAGTCCCCTGCAACAAACCGGTCGAGTCCGTAGCCCTCCACGTAATGGATGCGTGGATCCCGCCAGTAGAGCGCTGCACCATTCATCACGTTGGGATGGGTGATCAGACACCCGGAGGCCGCAGCAAGCAGCCGGGCGGAAGGCAGCGCGTCGCCAGCGAACCCTCCGACCTCGCAACCGATCCCAGTCGGCACCAGCAGCAGTGTCGGCAGCGCGGGCTTCATCGCCGGCTCAACGGTCATGAAGGAACACCGCCTCAACCTCGATCAAGCGCTGCTCAGTTCCAGGGCGCAGGGAAATGGCTGTGATGGCCCAGCGAAGCGGGGTGCCGTGTCGGCCCAGTTGATCAAGAAGCCAGCGACGCAACCCGGAGGCGCCCAGGCCGTCCGGCCATGGGAGAGCAAGACGGCTCGACGCCAGCTTCATTTCTGGTATTGACCGAACTGAGCCTCATACAAGGCATCCTCCTGCCCAGCGAGGATGGTGAGGTCGGAGCGGGGGTAGGCAACACAGAGCAGGGCGAACCCATCGTCACGGAGTTCCTCCTTGACGCCCATCGCATCGGGCTGATGAACCTCACCGTCCTTGATCCGTGCTGCGCAGGTCGTGCAGACACCGGCACAGCAGGAACTGGGGATCATCACCCCGGCAGCTTCTGCAGCCGCGAGGACGGTCTGATCGGCGCGACCCTCGAATGAATGCTGCTGACCGTCGAGCTCAACGGTGATGGAGTAGGTGGACGCTGGGGTGTCGCTCATCCGTCTGGGGCGGTCCGGGAGCAGGCATCCTCTCAGGGCGTGGGACGGGAACAGTGCTGCCAATCCTGAGGATGGGGGGACAGATATTCAGCGGGCGGGCCGAGAGCAGACGACGTGAGCACGAAATCAAAGCTCAGGGACACGCGAAGGACATCGGGATCCAGGTTTTCAAGAACGCTGTGATCCAGGCGCGACGGGAAGAACAGAAGCAGCCCTGCCCGTGGGCTGATCGTCCATTGACTCTGATTGCAAGGGTGAACCGCGTCGATCGGACCTCCATGGCCGACCGCGAGACCTGGCACCAGTTCGTTGAGTTGCTGGGGGTGGTGCAGACAGAGGTCACCTGCTGTTCCGCTGCCATCGCCGGTCAGGTAAAGCACGGCGCTGAGATGGGCATTCGGATGATGGTGCCGGCCCACAACCTGCCCACACTCGCTCAGAACAGGCCAGCAGCGCTGCAGATGCAGATCAATCTCGCTGCAGACAAACCCGGTGGCGTCCAGGTACTCCCAGGCCTTCACGACAACCTGATCCGATAGAGCCCGGAAATCATCATGGCGATGGAGCTGCCAGATGCCATTGAGGTCCCCGGTCCAGGCACAGCCAGGATCGGGATTGCTGCCGGCCTCCCCCCGCAGCATCATCAGACTTTGCAGGCGAGCTGCCGTCTCCAGGGGGTCAAGCGTGAGCTGATCGGTGGCAACAACGGTTGGGAAGAGGGGGTGGAGTTGCAAGAAGCGTTCACAACATCAGCCTCACCATCCTGCAAACGCGAAGCCGAAACGGACAGACACAAAAAAACCGGCCCATGACGGGCCGGCGGTTGGTCAAAGGGGAAGGAAATGATCAGCCGACGGCGGCTGCACCTCCAGCGACCTCGAGGATCTCCTGCGTGATGGCAGCCTGACGGGCCTTGTTGTAATCCAGTGTGAGCTCTTTGGCGAGGGCCTTGGCGTTGTCACTGGCGTTGTTCATGGCGGTCATCCGGCTGGCGAGCTCGGAAGCGGCGGATTCCTGCAGAGAACGCAGAAGCTGATTCTGCAGATAAAGAGGCAGAAGAGCGTTCAACAACTGATCGGGGCTCTGTTCGAAAACAATGTCCGAGGGCACCGAAGGCTGAGCGTTCTCCGGAGCAGATCCAGCCTCGACACGAAGCTGACCTTCCTTGGTGGTGAGACGGAAGATCTCATCATCAGCAGCCGCGATGCCCTGGGCATCCAGGGGAAGCAGCGTCTGAACGACGGGCTTGCAGCTCACGAGGTTGATGAACTTCGTGAAGATGATCTCGACACGGTCTGTGCTGCCGGAGAGGAATTCTGCGAACACCTCATTGGCGATCGACCCTGCCTCATCAGCGGTGGGGACCTGCTCCAGACCCGTGAAGGTGGCCTGGATCGGATAACTGCGGTTGGTGAAGTAACTGATTGCCTTGCGGCCGATCAGCACCAGGTCAACCTTGAAGCCCTGGGACTTGAGCTCCTCGAAACGCTGTTCGGTGCGCTTGATGATGTTCGTGTTGTAACCGCCGCAAAGACCCCGGTCGCCGGTGACGGCGACGAGAGTGATCGATTCCACGGAGCGCTGCTCCAGGAGAGGGGCGTCAGCATCCTCGAAGCGCATGCGTGCCTGCAGGTTTTCCAGCAGGCGGGCAAGACGATCCGCGAACGGACGACTGCGCAGAACCTGCTCCTGGGCGCGGCGGACCTTGGCGGCCGCCACGAGACGCATGGCCTCAGTGATCTTGCGGGTGTTTTTGACCGATTTGATTCGGTCTCTGATCTCCTTGAGATTTGCCATGAGTGAACCCCTATCAGTTGGCGGTGGCCAGCATGGTGGAGGTGACTTCGCTGATGGCCTCCTTGAGAATGGCCTCAGCTTCAGGGCTGAGGACCTTCTCAGTCTGAATCTTCTGGATGAAGTCAGGCTTGTTGCTCTTCAGGTATTCGCGCAGTTCACGGGAGAACTGAACCACCTGCTCCACAGGAACATCATCGATAAGGCCCTTCACGCCGGCGTACACGATGGCGACCTGCTCAGCCAGGATCAGCGGACTGAACTGAGGTTGCTTGAGCAGCTCACGCAGACGCTTACCGCGGCCGAGCTGCTGCTGCGTGGCGGCATCCAGATCGGAAGCGAACTGGGAGAAGGCAGCCAGCTCGTCGAACTGAGCCAGCTCGAGCTTCAGCGTGCCGGCAATCTTCTTGATGGCCTTGGTCTGGGCAGCACCACCAACACGGCTCACGGAAATACCCACGTTGATCGCAGGACGGAGACCGGAGTTGAAGAGGTCGGAGCT
>WTHL01000302.1 GCA_011523155.1 Synechococcus sp. PL34863bin_39
GGCCTGATTCGCCCGTTGCCTCGGCGGGATCTCGGGCACTGATGCCGTCGTCTCCAGGCGCGGCTTCAATCCGCCTGCGACCTGTCTGTGTACGCGTCGGTGGATGTGATGGCACCGATCGGTTGGTTTCTTCGGTTGGCTGAGGCGTGATTGAGTGGATGGTTGGGATTGGAGCAGGCCATGTCACGTGAGAAGCCTTCGACGCTCACACGCGCTGGCTTGGTTCAGTCACTCGGTCCTGGGATTCTCCTGGCAGCAGCAGCCATCGGCGGATCCCATCTGGTGGCATCCACCCAGGCCGGCGCCCTGTATGGGCTGGGATTGCTCGGTCTGCTGCTGGCCGCCAATCTGTTCAAGTACCCCTTCCTGCTGGTGGGCAGTCGCTTCACGGCCGTCACCGGCCGCAGTCTGCTGGAGGGCTATCTCCTCCACCGGCGCTGGTTCCTGCCGCTCTATCTGCTGATCACTCTCAGCACGGGAGTAGCGAACATCGCAGCCGTTGCCTTCCTTGCCGGCAGTCTTGCCACAGCCTTTCTGCCTGGAGAGCCAGGCACGCTGTCGCTGCTGCTGCTCACGGTCTGTCTGTCCGTGCTGCTGGTGGGGCAGTACCGCAGCCTGGACCGGCTCAGCAAGGGGGTGGTGAGTGTGCTGGTGGTGAGCACCCTGTCGGCGACGGCCATCGCCCTGGTTCGGGGGCCGGCGCAAGGTGATTACACCGGCCTGTTCGCTCCGAATCCCTGGACGCTGTCGGCGCTGCCCTTCCTGGTCGCACTCCTGGGCTGGATGCCGTGTCCTCTCGATCTATCGGCCTGGACATCGCTCTGGATCTATGCGCGCGAGCAGGATTCCGGTCACCACAGCACCCCTGAGGAGGTCCAGGCCGACTTCAACCTCGGCTATTCCGCCACCGTTTTGATGGCTGTGCTGTTTCTGATCCTTGGTGCCTGGGTGATGCACGGCCGAGGAATCACGTTCTCCCCTCAGGGAGGAGCCTTTGCCCAGCAACTGATTGAGCTCTACACCGCAACGCTGGGGCAGTGGGCCTATCCCCTGATCGCGCTGACCGCCTTCATCACCATGTTCAGCACGGCTCTCACCTGTCTGGATGGGTATCCCCGTTCCGCCTCCGCCTCCGTGCGTCTCTGGCGGGGGCATCGCGGCAGGGCTGTGCTGAATGCTGTCCATCAACGACTCTGGACCCTGATTCATTTCGCACTGGCTGCTGCAGTGCTGATCTGGTGGAGGGGTTCGATGGGGGCTCTTGTCACCCTGGCGATGTGGATTTCCTTCGTGACCACACCGGTTCTGGCATGGATGAATCTTCAGGTGATGCAGGGCCCTCAGGTGCCTTCAGAGGGACGGTTCGGTCCGAAGCTACGGCTCCTGTCCTGGGCCGGTCTCGGTTTCCTCAGCCTGTTTGTGGTTGTGTTTGCGGTCACGCAGGTCTGAGTGTCTGAGGGCTCAGCCGCTTTCGGAGAGTCCCGCTAAGGTCAGCCAAGACTGCTGCGAGTCGTCTGATGCAGGCCTTGGAATTCACCGCCCTCGTGCTTGTGAACCTTGCCCTGCTGGTTTATCTCACAGAAAAGGGTTACGGATGGTGGCGCGACCGTCGCCGCATGGGGCGTCTGGTGAATGATCATCCTGAGATGAAGGGCGTTCATCCCGACGAGGACAGCCTGTTTGTGTTCGAGAGCGATGATTCTCTCAAAGCTCTTGTGTTGGGTAACGATGAACCTGGAGCGAGTGAGCCCTTCGATGCGTCGGACGAAGATTTTGAGCAGGATTGATTCAGGTCCTTGGGGTCGAAGGCTCGATGCTGTCTCCCATGCATGAATGGACCGACGACTTCATCCTCAACGCGCAACATCAACTCGTTTCGATGGTTGAGGACTGGTCCTACGACTATGGCGCTGATGCACACGATTGCTCGGCCATGTTGCTCTGGATGTTGATTCGCCTCAATCCTGATGCTGGCCTTGATGCTTCAGTGCTGAATCCTCGAGCATCCAAGCCTCCGGATTGAGAAACGTGGTTGATCGTTTGGGTCAGCTGGACATCGATGCCCGGTGTCGCTTCCGATTGTTGTCTGTCTTTGATCGTTGATGCCGATGCTTCCCTCTGGTGCTGCGATCGATGCGGAGTGGCTCACGCAGCAATTGGACTGTCGCGTCGACAGCCTGGCGATTGAACCCCTGGGTGTGCCTCAGGGGTTCACCTCCAACACGATGCGCCTTCGACCCTGTGGGCCCTCAGACGATCTTCCGGCATCCTTGATTCTCAAGATCGACAGTGATGATCCCCACAGTCGGGAAGTGGCCCTGAAGCTGAACTGTTTTCGCCGGGAGGTTGGGTTTTACCGCGAATTTGGCCAGACACTCGCCAGGTTGGTGCCCAACGGGTATGCCACCGGTAACGGCTCCAGCGATGAGGGGCGCTGGCTTCTGCTGGAAGACCTTTCGGACATGGCGGTTGGCAATCAGGTGCGCGGCGTCACGGCTGAAGCCTCCATCCGCGTGCTTGAAGCCATGGCTGAAGTGCATGCTCAGTTCTGGAATTCATCGTCGTTGCTTGGCCACGACTGGTTACCCGATCATCAGTTGTGGTTCCAGGGCAGCACGGAAACGCTGGCCTCGTTTCAGCAGAACTTTCTCAATGACTACGAACTACGCGTCGAACGCGAGGCCCTGGAGGCCATTGCAGCGGTGATTGAACACTCACAGGCCATCGATGAGGCCCTGGCCCAGCGACCCACAACACTCGTGCACGGTGATCTGCGTGTTGAGAATGTGTTGTTCGGTCAGAATCCTTCCCAGCGCGATGTCGTGTTACTCGACTGGGGAACCCCCACCCGTTCGTTGGCGGCATTGGATCTTGCCTATCTCGTGGGCGGCAGTGTGCCGATGCCTGCGCGACGCGGAAGGCTTCAAGAGCTTTGCGCCTGCTGGCACCGGAGCCTGATCACCCATGGCGTCAAGGATTACACGCTGGCTGATGCCTGGAGCGATGTCCAACTTGCCGCCTTGCGTTGTCTGAGCTCGGTTCTTCTGCTGCACAACTGGCAGCTTGATCCGAATGTCAGCCCTCGAACAATCTTGCTGCAAGATGAATGGATTGAACGATCCTGTTCCCTTGTTGTCGAGCTTGAGGCAATGGAAGCGTTGACTTCATTGGTTTGAAAAATAGTCAGACGACTTGATAGGCAAGTATTAGAACGAAATTGTCGTCATCTTCTTGAATCAACAATACATGTGTTGTAACGATGTGAATGACGAATCACTTCCCATGCCTCGGATGGACTGTCAGCATAGTCAATAAGTTTAAGGTGCTCGTCTTCGATTAAACCCGAATCTGCTAGTGCTTCAAAGTTGATAATATTTTGCCAATAATCTCGTCCGTACAAAACAATGGGGATGTTGCTCTTGATGCCTGTTTGCCGTAGTGTCAGTACTTCAAATAATTCGTCTAGTGTGCCAAAACCGCCTGGGAAGAAAACAGCTCCCATTGCGCGCATTACAAAATGGAACTTGCGCAGTG
>WTHL01000101.1 GCA_011523155.1 Synechococcus sp. PL34863bin_39
TTCCTCACCGAAGACAACGCCTTCCGTGGTGATGCTCAGACCATCAGCACCGAGGAGATTCACGCCTCCGCCGGCTGATCACCATGACCAGTGCCTCCACCCGCGATCTGGTCAGTCAGCCGTACAAGTACGGCTTTGTCACTGACATTGAGACCGAGAAGATCCCGAAGGGTCTCAGTGAAGATGTTGTTCGCCTGATCTCCGCCAAAAAGGGTGAGCCTCAGTTTCTGCTGGACTTCCGTCTGCGGGCCTACCGGCACTGGTTGACCCTGGAAGAACCCGACTGGGCGTCGCTGGGTTACACCGCGATTGACTACCAGGACATCATTTATTACGCAGCGCCCAAGCAGCAGGACAAGAAGGCCAGCCTCGATGAGGTGGATCCCAAGCTGCTTGAAACCTTCGACAAGCTGGGGATCCCCCTGAGTGAGCAGAAGAGGCTCAGCAACGTGGCGGTCGATGCGGTGTTCGACAGTGTTTCGATCGCCACGACCTACAAGGAGAAGCTCGCTGAGCACGGGGTGGTCTTCTGCTCGATCAGCGAGGCCGTCAAGGACTATCCCGAGCTGATCGAGCGTTACCTGGGCACCGTTGTTCCCAGCAATGACAACTACTTCTCGGCGTTGAACTCAGCGGTGTTCAGCGACGGCTCCTTCGTCTTCATCCCCAAGGGTGTGGAGTGCCCGATGGAACTCTCCACCTATTTCCGGATCAACTCCGGTGACACCGGCCAGTTCGAGCGCACCCTGATCGTTGCGGAAGAGGGTGCATCCGTCAGTTACCTCGAGGGATGCACGGCCCCGATGTTCGACACCAACCAGCTGCACGCTGCCGTGGTGGAACTGGTTGCCCTCGACGATGCCTCCATCAAGTATTCGACCGTTCAGAACTGGTACGCCGGTGACGAGAACGGGGTGGGGGGTATCTACAACTTCGTGACCAAGCGCGGCCAGTGCCGTGGTGCCCGCAGTCGTATCAGCTGGACGCAGGTTGAAACCGGTTCGGCCATCACCTGGAAGTATCCCAGTTGTGTACTCCAGGGTGCGGATTCCGTCGGCGAGTTCTATTCCGTGGCGCTCACCAACAACTGCCAGCAGGCCGATACCGGCACCAAGATGATTCACGTGGGACCGCGGACCCGTTCCACGATCGTCAGCAAGGGCATCAGCGCCGGTCGCTCCAGCAACAGTTATCGGGGTCTTGTGCAGATCGGTCCAGCTGCCAAGGGTGCGCGCAACTACAGCCAGTGCGATTCGATGCTGATCGGCGATGAAGCAGCGGCCAACACCTACCCCTATATCCGCTCCCAGCAACCTCAGGCTGCGATCGAGCATGAGGCCAGCACCTGTCGCATCTCCGAAGATCAGCTCTTCTATCTGCAGAGCCGGGGAATCGGCTTTGAAGAAGCCGTCTCGATGATGGTCAGCGGTTTCTGTCGCGACGTCTTCAACCAGCTCCCCATGGAGTTCGCCGCCGAGGCTGACAAGCTGCTTGCCCTCAAGCTCGAGGGATCCGTGGGATAACCCCGTTCCCGGTCCTGATCCAGGCCGTCTGGCCGCAACATCCTTCCGTTTCTCCCGCTCTCACCCGTGATCCGCCCCGACGCTGAGCTGCTGCTCGACATCACTGATCTGCATGCTTCCGTCGAGGATCAGCCGATTCTCAAGGGCGTCAACCTGCAGGTCCGTGCCGGCGAGATTCATGCGGTGATGGGCCGCAATGGCAGTGGCAAAAGCACGTTGTCGAAGGTGCTGGCCGGTCACCCCGCCTACCGCGTCACGGCGGGGTCGGTGCGCTATCGCGGCAAGGATCTGCTGGAGCTTGAGCCTGAGGAGCGTTCGCGCCTCGGTGTCTTCCTCGGGTTCCAGTATCCCGTGGAAATTCCCGGTGTCAGCAACCTGGAATTCCTGCGGGTCTCGAGCAACGCCCGTCGCCAGCAGCAGGGCCTCGACGAACTCGACACCTTTGATTTCGAAGAGCACGTCCGTGAGCGACTGGCTGTGGTGCAGATGGATCCGGCGTTTCTCGAGCGCAGTGTCAACGAGGGCTTCTCTGGTGGAGAGAAGAAGCGGAACGAGATTCTGCAGATGGCGCTGCTTGAGCCGGTGGTGTCCATCCTGGATGAAACCGATTCCGGTCTGGACATCGACGCGCTCAGAATCGTCGCCGGCGGCGTCAATCATCTCGCCAACCCAGAGAATGCAACGCTGCTGATCACCCACTATCAGCGCCTGCTCGATGAGATCACCCCTGACTACGTCCATGTGATGGCGGCAGGCCGGATCCTCCGCACCGGAGGTCGCGAGCTGGCCCTTGAACTTGAGAAGACCGGTTACGACTGGGTGGATCGGGAGCTTGCCGCCGCCGGCCAGGGAGCTGCCTGATCCATGGCGTCGACCGCTCGCACCATTGAGGCCGATTGGCTCACCCGTCTCCCTGCGCCGTCAGGACAGCTCTCCCCTGTGCAGCAGCGTGGGAGAGAGTCCCTCCTTGCAGCAGGTCTTCCCAGCCGCAGGCAGGAGGACTGGCGTCTAACCGATCTCGACAGACTTCAGCACCTCCTGGATCTGCCCCTTCCGGCCAGCGACGTTGCCCTTGACAATGTCGCGTTTCCCGGGACTGAGCCGGAAGCCCAGAGCCCAGGCTGGAGCCTGCTTCTGGATGGTGTTCGGAACCCCCTGGATGGGGTCACCCTGCCGGATGGCGTCACGGTGCTCTCCGATGCCGACCTGCAGCAGGCCCTTGGCCACACCCTCGAGCGCTGTGGGTGTGCCTCCGCATGGCCGGTGGAACTCAATCAGGCGATCAGCAGCCAGGTGCTGGCGCTGCGGATCCGAGGATCGGTCCCTCCCCTCGACCTCCGCGTCACGGCCGCCGGTGACAGGCTCACGCCCACCCGCGTGCTGCTGATCGTCGAGGAGAAGGCGGAGCTCGATCTGGTTGAGGTGATTCAGGCCGACCGGACCTCGGCGCATAGCCATCTGCTGGAACTGCACCTCGGGCAGGAAGCCGTGGTTCGTCACGGCGTGGTGGCCTTCGGTGGCGGCCAGTCCTCCCTCCTGGCCCACCTGGCCGTGGAGCAGGAGCCCCGCAGCCGCTATGAACTCATCTCTGTGGCCAGGGGCTGGTCACTGGGGCGCGTTGAGCCGCGTGTGGTGCAGGTTGATGGCCAGGCCGCCACGGTGATGAAGGGCCTGGTGCTCACGGATCAGGACCAGCAGTTCGCAACCCATTCCGCCATTCGCTTCGAGGGGGAAGAGGGCACGCTCGACCAGTTGCAGAAGGCTGTGGCGGCAGGGCGCTCCCACTGCATCTTCAATGGTGCGGTGCAGGTGCCCAGAGCCGCGCAACGCACGGATGCCGCCCAGCTCAGCCGCAATCTGCTGCTCTCTGATCGCGCTCGCATCGACACCAAGCCCGAGCTGGAGATCGTTGCCGACGACGTGCGCTGCGCCCACGGCGCCACCGTGTCGCAGCTTCAGGACGATGAGCTGTTC
>WTHL01000052.1 GCA_011523155.1 Synechococcus sp. PL34863bin_39
CCCATGGCCATGTCGCTGATTCAGAAGTCCGCGCCCTATCCCCACTGGGAATTCGTGCACGCCACCACCGGCGACCGCCTTCGCGTGGTGCCCGAGCGCGGTGGGTTGGTCACGGGCTGGTGCTGCCAGGGCCGCGAGCGGCTCTACTTCGATCAGGAGCGCTACGCCGATCCGGCCCAGAGCATCCGCGGTGGCATCCCGGTCCTGTTCCCGATCTGCGGCAACCTGCCCGGCGATGTGCTGCCGGTGAACGGGGTGAACCACACCCTCAAGCAGCACGGTTTCGCCCGCGATCTGCCCTGGCAGCTGCAGTTGCTGGATGACCAGAGCGGCATCCAGCTCACCCTCACCGACACGCCGCAGACCCTCGAGGCTTTCCCCTTCCCCTTCGCGGTGGTGATGGCCGTGCGGCCCCAGCCCCAGGCGCTTGAGATCGGCATCACCATCCGCCACACCGGCGACGGCCCCGTGGCCATGCCCTTCAGCTTCGGTCTGCATCCCTATTTCAATGTCACCGACCTGGCGACGGCCCGCCTCGACGGCCTGGCGGACCGCTGCCTCAACCATCACGGGATGGTGGAGACCGACACGGCGGGCCAGCTCAGCCGGCTGGCTGACGGTGTGGATCTGCTCAGCCGTCCCTCGGGGCCTGTGACCCTGGTGGACCCCTCCGCCGGCACCCGGGTGGAACTGGACCACCCGGCTCCGATGGATCTCACCGTGGTCTGGACCGAGCCGCCCCGGCCGATGGTGTGCCTGGAGCCCTGGACCGGTCCGCGCCAGTCCCTGATCAGCGGCGATCGACGCCTGGAGCTGGCCGCCGGCGCGTCCCTTGCGTTGCGCTGCACCTATCGCGTCACCGACGCCTGAGGCGTCAGCGCCTGGCGGTCAACCCAGGGGGTGGCTCACCCCGGGCAGGCGGCCGCGGCTGAGTTGCTGTTTGGGGTCGAACTGGCGCTTCACCGCCATGATCAGTGGTCTGGCGGGGGCGTCGAGCCAGGCCGGCAGCGCCTGGGCTCCGCCCTGGGGCTGTTGCAGCACGCTGAGGTGGCCGCCGAGGGCCTGCACCCGTTGCCTGAGCGCCTGCACCTGGGCGCTGCGCCTGGCTCCTGTGTCGCCTGCCGGGCTCCAACAATCACCGCTGCCGGCGCCGGCGGCCAGTTGCCAGTGCCAGGAGTTCAGAGCCATGGCTTCCCGGCTGTTGAGCAGGGGGCGCACCTGGGTGGGTTGCAGGCTCAGCCGCAGCAGCCAGCCATCGGTGCTTGGCCTGCCGACCGCGGCGGGCCATGGCTCCTGCCAGGCGCTGCGTTCACGGCGCAGCTGGTGGGTGGCCGCCAGGGCGCCGAGGCGTTCGATCTGATCCTGCACGGCCGCATCGCTGACGCTGGCGACGCCCACCTGCAGGCGCGGTGCCTGATCCCCCTGCTTCTGCCAGGTCAGGAGCTCCGGGGTGAGGCTGCTGGCCATCACCGCAGCCCGCCAGGCGTCGAGGGCATCGAGGGGGCCATCGAGCTGCAGCAGGGCCCGGGCCGGGCGGATCGGCTGCACCCGCAGGGTGAGTTCGGTGATCAGGGCCAGGCTGCCCCAGCTGCCGCAGAGCAGTCGCATCAGGTCGTAGCCCGCCACGTTCTTCACCACCCGCCCGCCGGCGTGGGCTTCGATGCCGTCGCTGCGCAGCAGGCCGATGCCGATGATCTGATCGCGCACCCCCAGATGGCGGTGGCGCAGGCCGCCCGCCAGCCCCCGCGCCACCAGGCCGCCGAGGCTGCCGCGGCTGTTCGCCTCCTCCGGTGTTGTGCCCCAGGGCCAGTCGATCGGCAGCCACTGGTTGCGCTCGGCCAGCACCGCCTGCAGCTCCGCCAGGGGGATCCCCGCCTGCACCGTGATAGTGAGGTCGTCGTCGGCGTGATCAATCACCCCGCGGCAGTGCCGAACACTGAGCACCGCGGCCGGTTGGAGCGGCGGGCCCCACAACAGGCGGCTGCCCAGACCCGATGGAATCCAGGGGGTGCCGGAATCGTGGAAGTCACGCACCAGTTCCTGCAGCTCGCTCAGGCTGGCCGGTGCCGTCGTCTCTGGATTAGTGCCGATGGGGTCGGAGCGGGAGGGAAGGGTGCCGATGGCGATCGTGCGGTGCCGAGAATGATGCTGCCATGGGCCGTGTTGCCATGACCATGCAGGGACAGCCTGAGGCGCGCAGCAAGATCGTGGTGATCGATGACGACCCCACGGGCTCCCAGACCCTGCACAGCTGCCCCCTGCTTCTGCGCTGGGATGTGGCGACCCTGCGCCGGGGCCTGCGGCACCCCTCGCCGCTGATGTTCGTGCTGGCCAACACCCGGGCCCTGGCAGCTGCGGAGGCGGCGCAGCGCAACCGGGAGATCGTGGCGGCCCTGGTGGAGGCGATGGCCCGCGAGTCGTTTCCGCCAGAGCAGCTGCAGCTGGTGAGTCGCGGCGATTCCACCCTGCGCGGCCATGGGGTGCTCGAACCGGCGGTGCTGGCTGAGGAATGGCAGCGCCGCTTCGGGCCGGTGGCGGCCACCCTGCATGTGCCGGCCTTTTTGCCCGGGGGTCGCACCACCGTCCATGGCGTCCATTACCTGCACGGGGCGCCGGTGCACACCACCCCCTTCGCCCGCGACCGCCTGTTCGGCTTCAGCACCAGTGACCTGGCGGCATGGCTCCAGCAGAAAAGCGGGGGAGCGATCGCGGCCGCCAGCGTGGCCCGGTTGGATCTGCAGCACCTGGATGCGGCTGCGGCAGCCCTGGATGGGGGTGACGCCTCCGGCCTGGAGGGGCTCGTGGCCTGGTTGGACGCCCTGCAGGACAACCGGCCGGTGGTGGTCGATGCCACCCAGCCGCAGCATCTTCTGGTGCTCGGCGCCGCGCTCCGGTCGCTGCAGGGCCGGCGGCGATTCCTGTTCCGTTCGGCGGCGAGCCTGCTCAACGGCCTGGCGGACGCCGGTCCGCTGCCGCCCGGTGCGCAACCCCTCGATGCGCACGGCCTGGCTGGATTGCGCCGAGCGAGGGCCGGGGTGCCATTGCCGGGGCTGGTGCTGGTCGGCTCCCATGTGCCGCTTGCCGATCAGCAGCTGCAGCCCCTGCTGCAGCGGCCGGACTGCTGTGCCGTGGAGGTGCCGGTTGCCCGTCTGGCCAGGGTTCTGGAGGGAGGTCACCACCCCTGGTTGCTGCCTGATCTGGAGCGCGAATGGCGCGATCAGCTGCAGGCTGCGCTCGCGGAGGGGCGCACCCCGGTGCTGTACACGAGCAGGGGTGAACTCAGCTTCGGGGAGGGGGAGGCGGCTGCGGCCCGCCGGCTCAGGTTCGGCATGGCGCTCGCCCGCGTGATGGCGCGGCTGGTGGCGTCCCTGGCGCCGCAGCTGGGGTACGTGATCAGCAAGGGCGGCATCACCACGGGCACCCTGCTGGCCGAGGGGCTTGCTCTCCCGGCGGTGCATCTCGAGGGGCAGCTGCTGCCGGGGCTGTCTGTGGTG
>WTHL01000024.1 GCA_011523155.1 Synechococcus sp. PL34863bin_39
ACTCATGGCCAGGCAGTGGGACCAGCTCGCCCAGTCAGGCTTGCCGCGTTCCACTCCATGCCATTGCCGCCACAGTCGATCGGGGTGGTCGCCCTGCCGCGGTGGCGTTTCGTTGATGGCGGTGTCAGGAGACAGCAGATCGGACAGTCGTTGTCTGACATGGAGCAGTTTCTGAACGAAATGGAAGAGTTGCCGGTCGCACTGGTCATCGCGCCAGATCATCCAGCTGAGGGGGCTGTCCTGGCACCAGGTGTTGTTGTTGCCTCCCTGGCTGCGGCCCACTTCGTCGCCCATCAGCAGCATCGGCACGCCCCGGCTGAGCAGAAGGGAGGTGAGAAGGTTGCGTTGCTGTCGCCTTCTCAGGGCTGTGACGGCGGGATCCGTTGACGGGCCTTCCACCCCATGGTTCCAGCTGGAGTTGTGGTTCTCTCCGTCGCGGTTGTCCTCCCCGTTAGCCAGGTTGTGCTTCCTGTTGAAGCTGACGAGGTCCGCCAGGGTGAAGCCATCGTGCGCAGTGACGAAATTCACCGAGCGATCCAGTTTCAGTGGTTTGCCCTGGTTGAGGTCAGGGCTGCCGCGCAGGCGTTGGCCCAGGGTCCAGGTGCTGTTCTCATCGCCTTTCCAGAACCCACGCAGGTCATCGCGGAATTTGCCGTTCCAGGCCCCGATTCGTTTGGACGGGAAATCACTGAGCCGGTAGAGACCTCCACAGTCCCAGGGCTCGCTCACGAGCTTGAGGTCGCTCAGGCGAGGGTCGCTGTCGATCGCTTCGAACAGGGGGGGATTGTCGAGGGGCCTGAGTTGCTCACCGCGGCTGAGGGCAATCCCCAGATCGAAGCGGAAGCCGTCAATGCCCAGTTCGATCGCCCAGCAGCGCAGCGACTCCAGGATCAGCTGTCGGGTCAGGGGCCTGTTGGCGGCGATGCTGTTGCCGCAGCCACTGACGTCCTGGTAGTCACCCTTGGGGTTCTGGTGGTAGTAGACCTGATCGGCGAGGCCTCGCCAGCTCAGCGTCGGCCCCTGCTGGTTGCCCTCGGTCGTGTGGTTGTAGACCACGTCGAGCAGCACCTCGATTCCGCTGTCGTGGCAGGCCGCCACCAGTTCGCGGACCTGGTCGCGTGCCGTCAGTGGGTCCTCGCCTTCGATGAATCCCTGATGGGGTGTGAACCAGCTCAGAGGGCTGTATCCCCAGACGTTGTCGCGGCCGATGGGTGCGTCCTGTGGATCAAAGGCCTGGATCGGGAGCAGTTCGATGGCTGTGATCCCAAGCTCCTTCAGATAGGGCAGCTTCGCGATCACGCCGCGCAGGGTGCCGCGTTGGTCCGGCGGGATCCCGGAGTCTGCCCTGCGGGTGAAGCTGCCGACATGCATCTCGTAGATCACGCTGCGATTCCACGGGTGATTCGGCCGCGGATGGGCTTCGAAGTCGAAGGGATCGCGTTCGCAGACCACCGCCTTCAGGCAGGAGTCGCTGTTCGGCGATGCGCCGGTGGCGGCTCCGCGTCGGTAGACGTTCCATCCACTGATGGCTCGCGCGCAGGGATCGAGCAGCACCTTGGCCGGTTGAAAGCCATGGCTACCCGGCTGGAGCGGTCCGAATACCCGGTAGCCGTAGCAGCACCCCACCCCGAGCCCTTCCACCTCGACATGCCAGTAATCGCCGGAGCGATGGCCGCTTCCCAGCTCAATCACCCGTTCTGCCTGGGTCGCATCGCCGTGGGAGAACAGCAGCAGTTCCACCCTGTTGGCCGCTGGCGCTGCCAGGGAGAAATTCACCCCCCGTGACGTCAGCGAGCTCCCCATGGGCCATGGGCTGCCGCGATGGATGGTGGCCAAGGCACCCGCCCGCGGAACGCAGGACGCACTGCTCACAAGGTAGGGAGACGCGCAGACTGAAGGCCGTGGTGCGTTAGCCCTTCCCCATGACCCTGTCCCCGGCGCTGGAGCCTGGTCGGCCACCCCAGAGAATCAGTCCCGACCTCTGGCTGTTCCCACCCAACCGTGACTGCATGGGCGGCTCCTCGTGGTTCCTGAACTGCACGCCTGAGCCGATCCTGATCGACTGTCCTCCTCTGACGGAGGCCACGTTGTCGGCCCTGCGCGAGCTGGCCGCTGGACGGGCCGTCACCATCGTGCTGACCAGCCGTGAAGGCCATGGCCGGGTTCGGCGTCTGCAGGACCAGCTGGGCTGGTCGGTCCTCGTGCAGGAGCAGGAGGCCTATCTGCTGCCGGGGGTTGATCCCCTCCGGACCTTCGCCAATGAGCACATCACGGCATCCGGAGCACGCCTCCTCTGGACCCCCGGCCCCACGCCAGGAAGCTGTGTGGTCCATGCCCCGGAGCCCTGGAACGTGTTGTTCTGCGGACGTTTGCTCGTGCCTGTGGCAGTCGGTGCTCTGGCCGGATTGCAGCATCGGCGCACCTTTCACTGGCCCCGTCAACAGCGGAGCCTTGAACGCCTACAGGCCTGGGTTGGCTCAGATCCCTTGCCATCACTGGCCTCTGGAGCAGGGCTCGGCGCATTGAGGGGTGAACATCTCGTGCCCTGGAGCGGTTGGAGGCACCACTCGCCGGACGGGGCACAGCCGATCGGTTCTGCGTAAAGCATTGCGGCGTCAGACATTTCGCTTGCCGCACCTGCGCACTCTCCATACGATTGGCGCGCTCAGGGAAGCCAAGCGGATGTCGACCTCCGCCTCGCCAACCAACCGCTTCCGCAACTCACTCCCTTTCCATGAACAAAGCTGATCTCGTCAATCTTGTTGCTGCGCGCACCGAGCTGACCAAAACCGACGTTTCTCTCGTGGTGGATGCCGCCATCGAGACCATCATTGATTCCGTGGTGGAAGGCAAGAAGGTGTCGATCCTTGGCTTCGGTTCCTTCGAGCCCCGCGAGCGTTCCGCCCGCCAGGGTCTCAACCCCAAGACCGGTGAAAAGATCAAGATCCCTGCCAAGCGTGTTCCCGCCTTCACCGCCGGCAAGATGTTCAAGGATCGGGTCCAGGGCTGATCGCGTTTCGGAGCCCTGCCTCCAGATCTTGACGCACTGATTGGGGTGGCTTCGCAGCCACCCTTTTCTCTGGGGTGGCGTTCCACGCGATGTCCATCCATGCGGTGTCCCTCGTGAGCAACCTGCCGGATCATCTCCAGCACCAGCTTGATGCCGGAGCCTGTCTCAGAGCCCAGGGCTACCGGGGCCGCTTCGCCCCCACGCCGTCGGGTCCTCTGCATCTGGGCAACCTGCGAACGGCACTGGTCTCGTGGTTGGTGGCCCGTCTTTCAGGCGGGGAGTGGTTGCTGCGTCTTGATGATCTCGATACGCCACGGCTCCGCCCGGGCGCGGCCGAATCAGTCGTGGAGGATCTTCGCTGGCTCGGCCTTGCCTGGGATGGCCCTGTGGTGCTGCAGAGCCAGCGACGTGGTTATTACCACTCGCTGCTCTCCCATCTGCGTCGTCAGGGTCTCGTTTATGCGTGCCGC
>WTHL01000239.1 GCA_011523155.1 Synechococcus sp. PL34863bin_39
GTGGTGCGGGGAGGACGTTGCGATGACCGGTTTCGATCGAGCCTTGGCGGCATCGTTGCTGGCCGGTGGGGCCCTGGCTGTTCTGCTGGGAGGCTGCAGCGGCCAGGGGACGGCCGATGGTGCCTCAGGCTCCAGCCGTGATGCGAGGGCTGAGGTTGCCGCTGCCAGGATCAAGCGCTGCCTCGAGGCCACGGGCGGAACGCTGCCGACCCTCTATCCCCCGGATCCCCGCGACATCCCCCGGGTGCGTGACACACCTGCGGCGTGCAGGGGAATCGAGCGGCAGGTTCAGGACAGCGTTCACCGCGCCATGCTCGAGGACTGCGCCAGGGCCACGGATCTTCTGGGGCAGGACCCTGCCACCCTGCCGGAGGCCCAGCGGAGCTGGGTGGCGCGCCAGATCCGGGCGTGCGTGGGCGGCAACCCGGACATCTTTTATTGGTGAGCGGGTATTGGTGAGCGGGGCTAGCCACCGCCAAGGCGTGGATCAATGCCGTTGGCGCGGGCCCAGAGAAAGCCGAGCAACGCCACGATGTTGAAGCCGATCACAAAGGCCCAGAGGCGCCAGGGTTGTTGACGGTCCATCAGAACTCCGCGGCGAAGTCGTCGGGGATGGTGGGAAGCAGGTCAGCGATCCGCTGCTGGGCAGACGGCATGGCTGGCTGGGCGAGCTGGTCGACCTGCTCCTGCAGCATCCGCATGTGGGTGGTCATCTGGGCGGTGAGGGTTTCCAGCGCTGTGGTGCGTTGCCGGAGTTTCGTCAGGGCCTCACGGGCCGCGGCGTCTCGGGGGGCTGTTGCAGGTTCGCTGGCCTGGGGGCGCATGGCCGCGGCCATGGCGACCTTGATGGCGGTGTTCAGATCGAGATCCGTGCTCTGCGCGTGGGTCTCGAACCGCTCAAGAAAGTCGGCATTGACGGCCAGGTTGATCACGCGTTGACCGGAATCCATCGTTCCCCTGGCGCTGCCCACAGCCGGAGTGGTGTGGCTCGAATGTAGGCCGCGACCTGCCCTTGCCAGCCATCAAAAAGCCCCCGGAACCGACGGTTTCGGGAGCTGAGACCAGTGCGTTGATCAGCGGATCTCCGTCAGCGCTCGTTCTTGAGATAGGGGAGATCAGTGGGTTTGGACAGGGTGTAGACCACGGCTGCGGTGATGGCGCCGCCGAAGGCGAGCATCGCGTAGATCCAGATGGTGTAGTCGGTCATCAGTTCAACCCCAGAACGCCGAAAGTGATCTGGCTGAGGATGCCGTGGCCGGTGATGGCCTCGGTGAGGACGCCGATCACAAAACCGAGCATGGCGACCCGGCCGTTCAGGAGCTCGGCGCGGCCCATGCGCTCGCTCTTGATCTGTGAGGCAGCGGCCTCCTGGAACCACTCGTCGCGTGCTGCAGATGCGGAATCCATGGACTCCTCCTTTGCGTGTGTAAACGAATGTTACGCCATTTTGTGAAGGAATGCAAAGCAGCTTGGTGGTCAGTGGTGCCGGTTGCGCCGACCGCCGAGGGGCTCCAGCCATTCCTCCGCCAGGGAGTGCTGCGTCGCCTTGGTGGCCATGCGGCAGCCGAGATTCACCTCCCCGGCATCGATCAGGCGGCCAAGGCGAAGGGCTGCGGCCTCTTCGGTGCGGCTGAAGTGGGGCTGCTGGGTGGTCAGCCACTGCACTTCGTGCTCGGTGATCACTCCGGTGGAGAGGGACTCCAGGAAAAGCTCGCCGACGGTCATGAGAGAGTTGTAACGAGTTCGTTACATTGTGTCGCGTGGCTGGTGCGACTGCGAGCGGCGCCCTTGCTCAGGCCCCGTCTCAG
Source organism: Synechococcus sp. PL34863bin_39 (assembly GCA_011523155.1). The sequence continues at coordinate 1,809 of WTHL01000239.1, forward strand.
GGCCAGGTGGTCTCGAGGGGCAGGAGCTGGCCGCCCTCGTCGTAGCGGCGGACCACCTGGAGCACGTCGCCACCCGGATGGCGCCAGCGGATGCCGCAGGCCGTGGCGTCGCCGCTCTGCCTGGCGCGGGTGTCGAGCAGCAGTTCGACGCCCGGTTCGGGGTGCCAGAGGGTGAAGGTCCCGCTCGTTTCGATGCGGCTGCACAGGGGTTCGTTCAGAGCGGGAGCCGAAGCGTCGAGGGTTTCGACCACATAAACGAGGCCATCGAGTCCCTTGACGCCGTGCCGGACGATGGCCCTGCGGCGCTCTCCGTTGCGCACCACGCAGAGTTCGCCGACCCAGCTCCACGGCGTGATGGCGCTGGGACCCAGCGACCAGTCGCCGGTGGGGCTGACCTGCATGGTGAAGGGCAGCTCCCGGAAGGCCATGGTGCGCTCCTGGCCGCTGTTCAGATAGGTCAGGCGGGACTCAACGACGCCGTCGGTGTCGCGCACGTCGAGCTGGGTGGGGAAGCGCTCCAGCTCGCGCCCCTCGGGATTGAGGCGGATAAAACAGCCTGCCCAGCGCCCGGAGTTGTGCTGCAGCAGGGCTGAACGGGGGTCGTACATCGGCCCGGATCCTGGCGGGATCGGCATGCTGGCGTGGCCTGCGCCCCCATCGTGATCGTGGGATCCGTTGGGTCTAGGGCTCCCGCTCGAAACGAACGATGCTGCGGGTCAGGCCGCGCTCGGGCCAGTTCGGCATCACCCGCCAGGGGGTGAGCACCTTGAGCTGATCGTTCTCAAGTGTGAACTGGCGCACCTGCTCGGTGCCCACCCATTCGGGGTTCCAGGCCACGTCCACGCGCGTGATCCAGCGGTCGTCTTCAAGGCGGTAGGTGCCGGAGTAGGCGATCACGCTGTTGAGGAGGGCGGCCTGGTCGTCGAGCGACTCCGGTGGCTGCCGGTCTGAGGCGGTGAGCGTGAAGGACAGCCGTCCTTCCGGCGTGAACAGGGCGTAACCGGTGGGGTTGTCGCCGAGGGGCGGGAAGGACCTGCCCGTGCCCTGTTCCTCCACTCTGTAGTCGAGCAGGCGCCAGACACCGTGGAGTCTGGAGGCGATGGACCGTTCCGGGCGCGGAAGGGAGCTGATCGTCAACGTCGTTGCTGCGCTTGGCCGGACGGTAAGGGCCGTGGAGCCGGGCCGCGGTTGCCGTTGATGCCAACTGGTTCAGGCCCCGAGGCGCCTGGTTCGGAACCGGTTGGTCCGCCGGCTTGATGCCGGTCTGCGGTTGCGCGGCAGCTCGAGGCGGCCTTCGGCCCAGTCCAGGGTCAGGGCTTCGAGCAGGGTCCGGCGGTCGCCGAGGAGTCGCAGCATGGTCTCTTGCACCTGAGAGTCAGTCTCAACAAAGCACGGATTCGCTGCTTTGTGCAAGTGATTCTCAATAGCCTTAACGGGCTACGGGGTTGTCCTGCCTAGCGTTGAGTGCCAATCGCGGTTGATGGCGCTCCCCTTCGACGATCCCGAGCCCTCCGATGCCCTGCTGAAGCGATCCGCGGCCTCGGAGCGTCTGCGCGCCTGGCTGAACGGGCGGCTGCGCGCCCTGGCCCGGTCGCAGCGCATTCAGGATGCAAGGGCGCTGCGGGCTGAGTTCCTCGTGGAGTGAGCCTGAGCCGTTATGCAAGAC
>WTHL01000038.1 GCA_011523155.1 Synechococcus sp. PL34863bin_39
TTACTGGCTTCCTGGGGGCCGGAAAAACCACCCTGCTGCGCCATCTGCTCGCCCACAGCGGCCAGCGCCTTGCCGTGATGGTCAATGAGTTCGGCACCGTCGGCCTTGACGGCGATCTGATCCGCAGCTGCGGGTTCTGTCCCGATGAGGAGATCGAGAGCCGTTTGGTGGAACTCAACAACGGCTGCCTCTGCTGCACCGTTCAGGACGATTTCCTCCCCACAATGAACATGCTGCTGCGTCGGGCTGACACCCTCGACGGCATCGTCGTGGAAACCAGTGGACTCGCCCTGCCGCGCCCCCTTCTTCAGGCGCTCGCCTGGCCTGAGGTGCGCTCGCGCGTCGTGATTAATGGGGTGATTACTGTGGTTGACGGTGAAGCGCTTGCTGCAGGCAGCCCTGTGGGCGATCCCGATGCCCTCGAACGTCAGCGCCTTGCTGATCCCAGCCTGGACCACGTCAGCGCCATCGAGGATCTGTTCCGCGACCAGCTTGATGCAGCCGATCAGGTGTTGATCAGCAGAGCCGACAGGCTGGCTCCCGATGCTCTTGGGTCCCTCAGCCAGACATTGACAGCGCGTGTGCGAATGGGCACCCCCGTGTTGCCGATCGAACGGGGGATCATCGATCCTGCGCTCGTGCTTGGAATGGAGCGGCACAGCGAACCTGACACCGCGTCCCGGGATCATCACGACCACGACCACGACCACGACCACGATCACCACGACCACACCCATGTCGAGGCTGTGGGTGGCTCCCTCCGGCAGGAGCGTTCGGTGGATAGGACTGTGCTGGAGCAGATGCTGCCCCAGTTCGTGGCCGATCACGCCGTCGTGCGCCTGAAGGGCAGGGTCTGGTTGCCAGGCAAGGCCTTGCCCCTGCAACTGCAGATGGTCGGCCCCCGCTTGGAGTCCTGGTTTGAGGCAGCCCCTGATCACGCCTGGAGGCCGAGCAGCGGTTCGGGACTGGATCTTGTGGTGATCGGATTTGACCCGGATGCCGCCCAGCGCCTCGGCGAGGCACTGCCGTCCTGATCGGCTCAGTTCACCACGACTAGGTCGCGGATTTCAGCAGCCTGCACCGCAAGGGCGAGCTCCAGGAGGTCGCTCTTCTGAATCAGGCCAATGCAGCCGAGGGTGCCGCTGTTCCTGCCAAAGCCGGCACTTGGATCCTGATGGATCCCGAGAACCCGGCGTCCTGTGGTGAAGGATGGCTCGATTCCGATCCACACCGGACCCAGTTCGGGGTAGGCGCCCGGTGCCAGGCGCTCCACGGGGCCGAGCCGGTAGTGGCCTTGCGGCAGTGGTGCCCGACTCCCGAGCTGGTGTCGATTCGCCGTCTGGCGATAGGCACGGCCGCTGACGGCATCGAAGCGGCGGGGGGCTTGGCCTGGAATCTCAACCCGAAGCACCCAGATCGGATCGCCGGTGGAGGGGATGGATCGTTCGCTGCGTTCAAGCACCAGCACCGGTTGTGCGCCCTGCTGACGCAAAGCCGCAAGACGGCTTGGTGCCTCCAGCCTCGGCTGCGCGTCTGGTGTCCCCTCCAGGGGTGGCGTCGGTGTCAGGGGCTGCGGGGTTGTGGTCGCAGCGGCTGGGCTGAACAGGCCGGCCGCGGTCAGGAGAAGGGCAACTGCAAAACCTCTCCGCATGGCACCGGCATCAAGGGCGATGCCGAAACTACAGGTTGTTTTTATGTGCTCACCAGCGGATATCCGGTTCTCGGTCTGACGGCGCGTCTCGCCTGAGACGTATCAGATGCGCAGGGTGCGTTTGGCCTCTTCGACCGACCAGTTCAGGCCGATGATCCAGGGGGCGATCGCCGCTGTGGTCTGGAACACCTGTGCGTACTGGGGATGCCTGCGCTGGAGTCCCTCCTCTTCCCGGCGGGCCTTCCCTCGCAGCAGCCATGCCAGTGCCAGAAGCAAGACGAGATGCAGGACGCTGAAGCGCTGGATCGTCACCCCCGTGGCGCAGAGCAGCACCGCCAGATAGATCGGATGACGGCACAGCCGATACACCCCTGAGCTCACAAGCTGGATGCCGGGTTTCGGGTCCGGCAACGGTGAGAGATTCGCGCCCAGCTGAACGAATGCTGCTGTGGCAAGCCCAAGCCCTGACACCAGAACCAGCGAGCCCATCGCCATCAGAGCCTGGTGCCCAGCTGCTGGAAGCTTGAACAGCCCTGGATCCGGCCAGGCGGGAACCAGAATTACAGCGACGATCAACGCCATCTGGCCAAGAAACCACCACTCACCCTGGCCATTGGATCGTGTGCTGCTCCAGCTGAGGTTCCAGCCACTGAACGCAGCTCTGAGGCGCGAAGGTTCCGTCATGACCGCGTCGCGGGGATGCATCGCATTGTGGTGATTCAGGCCTGTGACAGACATGACGCGCACGATTCTGATCAGTGGTGCTTCCCGGGGGATCGGTCGCGCCATTGCCGAACGGGCGCTGAGGGACGGCCATCGGTTGAGTCTTGGTCTTCGGTCTCCGGAAGCGCTTGACGGAACAGGTCTCGATCCCGCCAGGGCGGGTCATGGTCGGGTGCAGCTGGTCCCCTACGACGCGACTGAGCCGGAGACGGCTGCGCGCTGGGTTGCAGCGGCTCAATCGTGGTCGGGAGGATTCGATGCGCTGATTCACTGCGCCGGCGTCTGGCTGTCAACGCCGCTTCTGTTCACCGATGCGCAGACCGGGGATCCGGAGCATCTGCTGCGCGTGAATCTGATGGGGCCCTGGTGGCTGACCCGGGCGGCCTGGCCCCAACTGGCGGCCCATGGAGATGCACGCATTCAGGTGCTGGTCTCGATGAGCGGCAAACGCAGCAAGGGCCGATGGGCCGGCTACGTGAGCAGCAAGTTCGCACTCGTGGGTCTATGCCAGACCATGCGCAATGAGGGTTTCAATACCGGAATCCGCGTCACGGCCATCTGCCCAAGCTGGGTCAACACCGACATGGTGCGCGGCATCACCTCAGTTCCTGCCGCTGACATGACCCAACCGGAGGACCTGGCGGCCCTGTCGTCCCGCCTTCTGGAGCTTCCGGCTTCGGCCGTGCCGTTTGAACTCGCGGTCAGTTGCCTTGCGGAAATCTGATCCTGCGCTGTTCAGTCCAGCGGCAGTGCACCCCTGGCGCAGATGGGGCCCCAGCAGAGGACGCCTGATCGATCCCATCGCGCCCGCACGTTGATCGCCGCCCCACCATCCCGCCGCTGCAACGTCACGATTCCACTGCCGTCGTGGTGAAACTGAATCCTGTCGCCGGCGAGCTCGATCCACCACTGACGGCCAGGGGTCTCGATGCCCATCCGACAGGGGCGCCATGGTCCATCGGTCCGTCGACAGGGCAGGTCCAGCGCGGACGGACCGATCCCCTTGGCGAGCACAGGCATCGCCAGGGCCGTGGTCGACAGGAGGACGGATCCAAGAATCGATCGAATGGGGGG
>WTHL01000016.1 GCA_011523155.1 Synechococcus sp. PL34863bin_39
CATCCACGGTTTTCTGGTGGCCGATGCGGATGTTGCGCTGCACCTTGTTCACGTCGTCGGATTCGCTGTAGATGCGATTCCAGCGATCGAAGCCTGTGGTTTCGAAGTACCCCTTCACCTCCTGCTTCTCGGCCAGCTTGTCCTTCAGCTGCTGTTCAGGGGTCATCGGCTTGGTGATGCGTCGGCGGGATCTTAAACAGCCTCACGCCAGGCCAGGGATGCACCCTCCTCGCTGAGGTTCCAGCGCAACAGATGGTCGATCGGTTGCCCCACCAGCCCTTCGACGCTGTGATCCATGCCGATCACCCGTCTTGGTGCCATCGTCGCGGCCCAGATCGCACCATCCGCATCGCCGCTCCAGCGGGCGAGCCGGCTGCAGCCTTCAAGCAGGGGCAGGGTCACGCCCGCGAGGGTTCCGTCCTCCAGCCGGCAGGTGCCGGCCTGCACCTGCAGCACGCGCTCGTCCCAGCGGTGTTCACCCTCCGCCAACCCGTAGGGCGCGAGTGCATCACTCACCAGCACGAGCTGATCGCCGGCCATGCGTTGCAGCAACACTGCGACGGTGGGGTGCACGTGAACGCCATCGGCGATCAGACCCAGAGCAATGCCGCCGCGACGGCAGGCTTCTCCCACCGGGCCAGGTGCTCGGTGATGCAGGCCCGGCATCGCGTTGAACGCGTGGGTGAGCATGCCGACCCCCTGATCAAAGGCTGTCGCGGCCTGCTCAGCGGTGGCTGTGGTGTGGCCCAGGGCCACGGTGATTCCGAGGGCGTTCAGATGGGTGATCAGGTTCTCGGCGCCGGCTTGTTCCGGGGCGAGCGTCACCAGACTGATCTCGGTTTCAAATCCGGTGATCCGCCTTTCCAGCTCAGCAAGGCAGGCTGGGGCAATGTGCGCGATCGGGTGAGCGCCCCGCCGCTCTGTCGCCAGGAACGGACCTTCCAGGTGCGCCCCCAGCAGGCGGCACCGGCCTTGTTCGTGCAGGCTTCTGGCCTGGCGCAGCACAGAAAGTGCTCGGCGCAGGGGCTCGACGCCACAGGTGACCAGGGTCGGGGCGATGGCCTCGACACCATCACGCCACAACTGCTCAAGAAGCTGCAAAAGTCGCGGGAGATCGTCGGTGCTGAGTTCAGGGAAGGCCAGGCCGAGCCCACCATTGATCTGAAGATCAATTCCCCGCGGGCTGAGCCAGTCCCCGTTCCAGCTCTCTCCTCCCATGGCAGCCCTCGGCGGCATGGGACCGATTTCCGTGATCACACCTTCATCGCTCAGGGTCAGCCAGTGCAGGCCCTGGTTCGGGGTTGTTCCAGGGCATTGGGGCAGTCGCACGTGGGTGATCCGGCGCATGCGAGCGGTCTGGTGCGGGACGATGGAAGTCTCGCCCTCTCCGCTCGTTTTGCCTGTTGCCGTGACGCCTCCCAATCCAGTTCATACGTCGATCACACCGCGGGTGGCCGTGATCATGGGAAGTGATTCCGATCTGCCCACCCTCCAACCTGGGATCGAGGTGTTGGAGACGCTCAACGTTGCGGTCGAGGTGCGCGTGTTGTCGGCCCATCGCACACCTCTGGAGATGGTGGACTTTGCTCGTGATGCCCACAACCGTGGTTTGCAGGTGATCGTGGCCGGTGCCGGCGGCGCGGCTCACTTGCCGGGGATGGTGGCGTCTCTGACGACCCTGCCAGTCATCGGTGTGCCCGTGCGCAGCACGATGCTGTCCGGTGTGGATTCCCTGCATTCCATTGTCCAGATGCCGGGCGGCATTCCCGTGGCCACCGTCGCCATCGGGGGTGGGCTGAATGCAGGATTGCTGGCGGCGCAGATCCTGGCGCTTCAGGACGATGGTTTGCAGGAGCGTCTCGGGGCTTATCGACGCCAGCTGCACGACACCGTGACAGCGAAGGATCAACGTCTGGTCGAGCTCGGCTCTGCGGCTTATCTGGACGCCATGGCCACAATGCGTGCAAAAGACAACGCACGATGAATGGTCCCGCCTGGATGCGCTGGAGCCTGGCGTTGCCTCTGCTCACCCTGAATCTCTTTGTCCTGCGGCAGCTCACGGTCCCGCTGGCTCCGTTCCCCGGCCTTTTTCTCACGGCGGCACTGATCGCTTTCCTGCTCGATATCCCCTGCGTCTGGCTCACTGGCCGCGGCCTGCCTCGGTGGATGGCGATTGCGATGGTGACTCTGTTCACCATCGGTGCGTTGGTGTTTGCGGGGATCACTCTGGTGCCGTTGTTAATCGATCAACTCGGACAGCTCATCACTGCCCTGCCAGGCTTGCTCAGCGAGGCTGAGGGCTGGATCACAAGCCTTCAATCCTTGGCCGAGACCAGGGGATTGCCCAGTGAATTCGGTGACCTGAGCAGTGATCTCCTCAGCGCAGCCAGTCGAGTGGCCAGTCAGATCAGCCAGAGGCTGCTCGGCATTCTTGGGGCAACCCTCGGAACCACGATCAACACTGTGATCGTGCTCGTGCTGGCAGTCTTCTTCCTCCTGGGTGGCCGCTCGATAGCGGCTGGTCTGGCGCGATGGCTTCCGTCGGGCTGGCGTGAGTTGGTGATCAGCACGCTTTCGCGCACTTTTCGTGGATATTTCGCCGGTCAGGTTCTGTTGGCTCTGATCCTGGCGCTGGGGCAGATCGTGGTCTTCACCGTGCTCAAGATTCCGTACGGAGTTCTGTTTGCCGTTCTGATCGGTTTCACCACCTTGATTCCCTACGCCAGTGCCCTAACGATCATCGCGGTCAGTGGACTTCTGGCCTTTCAGGATCCCAGGACAGGTCTTGAGATCCTCGTGGCAGCGATCCTTGTGGGACAGCTGGTCGATCAGGTGATCCAACCGCGATTGATGGGCAGCATCGTCGGGCTTCAGCCGGCCTGGTTGCTGATCGCCCTTCCTCTCGGTGCCAAAGCTGGAGAGCTCTATGGCTTCGGCGAGCTGCTGGGGTTGCTGTTGGCCGTTCCGGTGGCGAGTTGCTTCAAAACGCTGGTGGATGCCTGGGCGGACCGTCGAGGCATCCCTGCCAGCGATGAACTGATCAGGCCTGAGCGGGGATGAGTCCCCGGCTGACGAGTGCATCGACAACCCGATTCACGCAGCTCTCAAGATCGCCGGCACCGGTGTCGACGGAAAGCTCAGGATTCTCAGGGGCTTCGTAGGGGCTGGAAATCCCAGTGAATTCCTTGATTTCGCCAGCCCTGGCCTTGGCGTAAAGGCCTTTGGTGTCACGTTCTTCGCAGACGCTCAGGTCAGCGGAGCAAAAGATCTCGAGAAAGTCGCCGTCCTCAACCAAGGCTCTGGCCTTGTCCCGATCGGCGCGGAACGGAGAGACAAATGCAGTGAGCACGATCACGCCAGAATCCAAGAAGAGCTTGGCTACTTCTCCGATTCGGCGGATGTTTTCTTCCCGATCTGCGTCTGAGAAGCCCAGATCTTTACAGAGACC